>WQXE01000139.1 GCA_009784995.1 Treponema sp.
AAAATAGTTGAAGGCAAAACCGAACGTGTTCAGATTTACGAAGGTCTTGTCATCGCCATGAAAAATTCCAAAGTAGGAAAAACATTTACTGTGCGCAAAATTTCTTACGGTGTAGGCGTAGAAAGAGTTTTCCCGATTCATTCACCGCGAATCGTAAAAGTCGAAGTTGTCCGCCCCGGTAAGGTAAGAAGAGCGAAGCTTTATTATATCCGTGAAAAAATCGGTAAAGGCGCCAAGATTAAAGAACTCATTGTCAAGAAAAATACAAAGTAGATCTGGTTAAAGTTTCATCAAGTTTATGCCGATATTCGTATGGGGAACTCTCCCTTTAGAGGATAAGGATGAATTTAATTAATACAAGTGATATTCAAAGCGGAATGGTTTTTTCCGAACCTGTATACACAGAGGGTAAAAATCTTTTGGTGCCCGCTCTGGTGCCTATTCGTCAAAAAGATATCGATTTTTTAACTTCGATGGATATAAAAGCCGTAAAAACCGAAGGTATTCAGGTCGAAATTGAGGCGCAAGCGGAAGAAATTATCGAAGAAGTCGAAAAAACTGACGCTATCCACGCGCTGGAAGCTTTGGAAGCTGAATTGGCGAATATGCTGGATCAGCCGGATTTTGATTCATTCGCGGAAATACCACAGGACGAAATTGTAATTACATCAAAAAAAGGAGCGATCCGGTTTTCCATAAGTGATGTAAGACAAAATTCAGGTCCGTACCGCGCTTATAAAAACTTAATCGATAAATTAAACGCTGTATTTGTTGGTTTAAAAACCGGCGATGATGTTGAAATGCGCGCGGTTGATAATATCTGCACGCTATTACTCCAGGATTTACATGATAACCCCGATACCTTTGTAGGTTTTATTTTAGGCGGCGAAATTACTAGTCAGGAACTGGCAAAAAGCTCGATAAACACGGCAATTCTTTCCGCGAAAACAGCGCAGGAACTTAAACTACCCAATCATAAAATTCTAAACATCGTTTCAGGCGCGCTGCTTCATGATGTCGGTATGCTGCGTCTTTCCAAAGGTATCACTGAAAAAAAAGGCGGGCTTTCTGACGCCGAACTTGAACAGATAAAAAGCCATCCTATACATACTTCAAAAATTATTACAAAGGAATTATACGGTCCTCGCGAAGTAAATCTAATCGCGCTTCAGCATCATGAAAGATGGGATGGTCAGGGGTATCCTGATAAACTTGTAGGTCAGGCTATCGATATAGGAGCCAGGATTATTTCTGTAGCGGACGCTTTTGAAGCTATGGTAAGCAAAAAATCCTACCGCAATTCCATGATCGGTTATCAGGCGATTAAAAACTTAATGGCGGATAATGGACGGCGTTTTGACCCGGCTGTTATTATCGCGTTTACAAAGATTATGGGTATCTATCCGATTGGTTCGATAGTCCGCCTTAACGACACTTCTATCGCGAGGGTTGTCAGTATCCATACAGACGCTCCTATGCGCCCCGTAATCCAGCTTTTAATGGATAAAAACGGAGACGCGCTAGGCTCGGGAAATGTGGTAAGTGTTAATCTTTTGGCAGACAGAACATTATTCATAAAAGAAGCGATTGATCCGGCTGAATTTACCGAACAAAATGCCTAACACGTCAGCGCTTGGTAAAAAAGGTGAAGAAGAGGCTGCCGCTTTCTTGCAAAGCAGCGGAATAGAAATAATTACCAGAAATTACCGCAGCCGGTACGGCGAAATTGACATTATCGCCAAAGAATCGGAAACAATAATTTTTGTGGAGGTAAAAACCTGGTCTTCAATTGGATTTACCGACCTTCAATACAGTATCGATATAAAAAAACAAAAAAAAATCATCAAAACCGCTAAGTATTTCCTTCTGGAAAATCGAGAATATAGTAATATGTCGATTCGATTTGACGTGGTATTTATCGGGCACGAGGCATCAAATTCGCGAACACCTGATAATTTTAAATTTAACCATCTTGTATCAGCCTTCACGGAGAGTGTATGATTAAGGCAGCTCAATCAAGTATGACACAGTCTTTTAACTCTATTACAAGTGAATGTTATGTAGAGATTTTAAGGCGGCGTATTAATGACGAAAATTATCTTAACGCCGCAATTCAAAGACTGGCTCTTGTAATGAGCAACGAAATATTGGATATATCTTCGGAAGGTGGTCGAAATGAGCGGAAAAGGCGGAAGTAACCGCAAGAATCGAAATATAAATAAACAGCGTTTTTCCGGGCGCAGAGATGATTCCCATAAACATATAAAAAAACACAATGAAAATCCCGTATTCGAAGAGAAGTTCGAAAAAAGCCGTTTTAACCTGCACGAACGCCCACAGTGGACAGCGCCGGAGCTTCCTGTTAATCCGATGACTACTCCCGATTGCCCCTGGTGTGGAAAACCAATTAAAGATATCGCCACAGCGATTTGCGATAAAGATACAGGTCTTCCCGTTCATTTTGATTGTGTACTTGCCCGTATAACAGAGCTTGAAAAACTGGAAATGAACGATGGAATTTGTTATATTGGCGGCGGGCGTTTTGGAGTTGTTCATTATAATAATCCGCCTGATACAAGAGATTTTACAATCAAGAAAATTTATGAATGGGAAGCGAAAGACAATAAAAATGAATGGCGCCGTCCCATTAGCGAATATTTTTCAATCACTTAAATAATTTTTTTGGAGGCATCATGATTGGTATTATCGGCGCGATGGATGATGAAGTCAGCCTATTATGTCAAACTATGGGCAAATACGAAACCCGTAAAATCGGCGGTTTTGAATTTTTTACAGGAAAAATTGAGGATAAAAACGTAACGGTTCTTCGCTGCGGCATCGGCAAAGTAAGCGCGGCGGTAGGATGCGCGTTACTTATTCAGGAGTTTAAACCGTATATCGTTATCAATACAGGATCGGCAGGGGGAGTAAATCCCGGTTTAAAAGTAGGGGACGCTGTTATTTCTACAGGGCTTGTTTATCACGATGTCGATGTTACCGCTTTTAACTACGCGCCCGGTCAACTGCCAAAAATGCCACAGATTTTTCCCGCGGATGAAAAATTAATTAAACTGGCGGAAAACGCGGTTAATCAATTAAAAAATGAAAAACAACTTCCCTATGATTTTAATTACTGTCACGGGTTAATAGGTTCAGGTGATGTTTTTATGCATGAAAGTGAACGCATAGAAAATGTAAGGCGTCTTTTCCCGGAAATTGCCGCTGTAGAAATGGAAGGAGCCGGTATCGCTCATTGCTGTTTTCTTTTTTCTGTTCCATTTCTTGTTATACGCGCTTTATCTGATGTCGCGGGAACGCAGTCGCCAATAAGTTTTAAAGATTTCCTTCCAATCGCGTCTAAACATTCAGCCCAGATAATTATAAGGATGTTAAGAGAAATAATTTCATGAAAAAATCAAAATCTCTTGTATTTGAATTAATTATTCTTGTTATGGTCGCTATATACGCTTCGTGTATTCTAATGTGGACCGGATTTTTCATTGGAATGAGATTTAACGCGGATCGTGAAATTAAAAGATTTTTTTATGAAACAACATCTCATTTGCGGGATACTGTTGACGGAACGTTAACTGAATGTTCTCTTGTTTTGGATTTTACTGTTATGGGCGCGCTTCCCATTATGAGCGAAAATGAAGTTGATACGCGCCAGCTCCTCGATTTTTTTCAAATTATGGAAGATTTTCACACTGAAATAGAACTTGTTTACGGAGCCAGTTTAGGCAGATGGAATAATCCGGGTCAGTACATGGTATTCAGTGACGAATGGATACCCGATGATCCAACTTACGATAATACCGAACAGCCCTGGCATGCAGGCGCGATAAACGGCAGAGGCAGAACTGTTTTTACAGATCCGTACATTGATGAATATACAGAAGAACTTGTAATATCTTTGGTTAAAGCAATCAGCCATCAAAACAGAATAATTGGAATGGCGGGAATAGATATTAACATGAGTACATTAAATGACATAGCGAATGACAGATCTGTTATGGAAGAAAAAAGAAGTTATATTGTTCATCCTAGTGGTTTGTATATTACCAATACCGATTATTCGCTTATTATGAATACGGACTTTTTTGAACACAACGGACTACAGGATTTCCGTTCAGACGTGCTTTCTTCCGATGAATTTTATTATGACAAAGGTGAAACAATAATCAGTTCTATGAAAGTGCCTTCATCCGGCTGGATTGTTGTTACGATAATTCCAAAAAATGAAATTTACAATATGGCTAATAGAACTTCAATTATTTCTATTGTAATGGTTCTTGTTGGAACTACAATTATGGGTTTTATCTTCCTTGTAGTTTTAAGAAAAAAAATTAAACCTATTAAAGAAATGATTGTGGAGCTTAAAGAAATTGCCGAAGGCGAAGGCGATTTAACAAAGAGCATTGTTACAGGTTCCAAAAACGAAATAGGCGATTTCGCTCATTACTTTAATTTAACAATAATAAAAATAAAAGAGCTTGTTGTTAATATTAAAAAAGAAAGCAATATTTTATCCGATATCGGCAACGATCTGTCAGCTAACATGAATGAGACCGCCGCGGCGATTAATGAAATAACAGCCAACATTCAAAGCATTAAAGGCAGAATTATTAACCAAAGCGCCAGCGTAAGCGAAACTCACGCGACAATGGATCAGGTTGCTACAAACATCAACAAATTAAACATTCATGTTGAGGAGCAAAGCAATCACATATCACAGGCTTCCGCGGCTATCGAACAAATGGTCGCTAATATACAATCAGTTACCGACACATTAATTAAAAATTCCGCAAATGTAAAAAATCTAAAAGACGCTTCCGATATCGGGCGAGGCGGATTGCAAGATGTAGCGTCTGATATTCAGGAAATCGCGCGTGAATCC
>WQXE01000140.1 GCA_009784995.1 Treponema sp.
GACCCAATGGTTACCCGCGTACGTCTTATCGATACATTCTTCCCTGTCGCGCGCGGCGGAACTTACTGTATCCCCGGTCCTTTCGGCGCGGGCAAAACAGTACTCCAGCAGATAACAAGCCGCTTTGCCGATGTTGATATCGTTATCGTAGCGGCTTGCGGCGAACGCGCCGGTGAAGTTGTAGAAACGCTCAAAGAGTTCCCGGAACTTACAGACGAAAGAACGGGCCGCTCTCTTATGGAAAGAACGATAATTATTTGTAACACTTCTTCGATGCCTGTCGCCGCGCGCGAAGCGTCGGTTTACACTGGTGTTACATTGGCTGAATATTACAGACAAATGGGACTGCATGTTCTTCTTCTCGCTGACTCTACAAGCCGCTGGGCACAGGCGATGCGTGAAATGTCGGGCCGCCTTGAAGAAATCCCCGGCGAAGAAGCGTTCCCCGCGTACATGGAATCTACGATAGCCAGCTTCTACGAAAGAGCCGGTATTGTACGCCTGCGAGACGGCTCACTTGGTTCGATCACAATCGGTGGAACCGTAAGCCCTGCCGGCGGTAACTTTGAAGAGCCTGTAACTCAGGCGACATTAAAAGTTGTAGGCGCTTTCCACGGTCTTTCGCGCGAAAGGTCAGACGCGAGAAAGTTCCCGGCGATTCACCCGCTTGAATCATGGTCAAAATACAAAGGAATTATTTCAAGCGAAAAAGTCGGATTCGCTCACGGCTTCTTGCGCCGCAGCGCGGAAGTTGAACAGATGATGAAGGTTGTAGGCGAAGAAGGAACAAGTATCGAAGACTACATCATTTATCTTAAAGGCGATTTAATCGACGCTGTATACTTCCAGCAAAACTCATTTGACGCTGTAGACGCCGCGGTAAAACCTGAAAGACAGATTTATGTATTTACAAAGTTACTTATAATTCTCGCGTCTATTTTTAATTTTACTGATAAAAACGAAGCCCGAGGCTGGTTTAACAAACTCAGGCAGAAGTTCCTTGACTATAATGGTTCACAATGGAAGAGCGAACGTTTTGACAGTCTGGAAAATGAAATTGAAAAAGCGGTAAAAAGCCAGTCACAGGGCATGGATGAATCCGCGGCGAAAATAATTATTTAGAGGTTAACCATGAACAAGGTATATAGCAAGATTGAATCAATAACCGGAAGCGTTATTACCGTTAAAGCTGACGGTGTATCTTACGGAGACCTCGCGGAAGTTGATACCGTTTTCGGCACATCACTCGCGGAAGTAAACCGGTTACAGGGTGATATTGTATCGCTTCAGGTTTTCGCGGGCGGAAGGGGTATTTCTACAGGGGACACTGTACGCTTTTTAGGCCGCCCGATGCAGGTTCCGTTTTCTGACAATTTGATGGGAAGGGTATTTTCCGGTTCCGGTAAACCTCGCGACAAGGGACCTGAATTAACAGAAAATAAAATTCCAATTGGCGGACCATCTGTAAATCCGTCTCAGCGTATTATTCCGCGTAACATGATCCGCACAGGTATTCCGATGATCGATCTTTTTAATACATTGGTCGTTTCACAAAAGCTGCCGATCTTCTCGGTTTCGGGAGAGCCATATAACGAACTTCTCGCTCGTATCGCTATGCAGGCGGAAGTTGATGTTATTATTCTTGGCGGCATGGGATTAAAGTACGACGATTATCTTAACTTTAAAGAAACACTCGAAAACGGCGGAGCGCTCGCTAGAACAGTAATGTTTATTCATACAGCAAGCGACCCTACAGTAGAATGTCTTATGATTCCCGATATGTCACTTGCTGTCGCGGAACAATTCGCTTTACAGAAAAAAGACGTATTAGTTCTTTTAACAGATATGACAAACTTCGCGGACGCTATGAAAGAAATTTCTATTATTCAAGAACAGGTTCCTTCTAACCGCGGATACCCCGGCGATCTTTACAGCCAGTTGGCGAGCCGTTACGAAAAAGCGGTAGATTTTGAAGGTTTAGGTTCGATTACTGTTTTAGGCGTTACTACGATGCCCGGCGACGATGTTACTCACCCTGTTCCCGACAACACAGGATATATTACAGAAGGTCAGTACTATTTAAAGAACGGACGCATCGAACCATTTGGTTCACTTTCACGTTTGAAACAACAAGTTAACGGAAAAACAAGGGAAGACCATCGCGCTTTAATGGACGGCATGATTAAATTGTATTCCGCTTTCCGTGACACACTGGAAAAAAAGGCGATGGGTTTTATCATGACCCATTGGGACGAAAAACTTTTAAAGTACGGCGAACAGTTTGAATCAAGAATGATGGATCTTTCAGTTAATATTCCTTTGGAAAAAGCGCTTAATTTGGGATGGGAAATTCTCGCTAGCTGCTTTAACCCCGAAGAAACAGGTCTTAGAACCGAATTGATAAATAAATTCTGGCCCAAAAGTGAATAAAGGAACAAGGATTTAAAGTGGCAAAAATCAGGCTCACCAAAAACGAGCTAAAAAAACAAAAAGACTCTTTAAAAATGTACAAGCGTTATCTGCCAACCTTGATATTAAAAAAGCAGCAGCTTCAAGGTGAAATTAGAATAACCGATACACGTTTAAAAGAACTTCATTTGGAAATTCAACAGTTAGACGAGTCTTTTAAAAAATGGATCGCGGTTTTTGGTGAAACCGGAATTTTTACAAAAGATATTTTAAAAATAACCAGTATAAAAACCAGTGTTGGAAATATCGCCGGTGTCGCGATCCCTGTTTTTGAAGAAGCTGAATTTGAAATTACATTATATGATCTTACTCTAACTCCGCTTTGGCTGGATTCCGCTGTCGAAAAAATGAAAAAGGTTCTTCGTTTGGAACTGGAAGCGGAAGTAGTAGAAGAACAGAAAAAACGGCTTGATAAAGAACTTCGCACAACAACACAACGCGTTAATCTTTTTGAAAAAATAAAAATTCCCGAAACACGCGGCAATATTAAAAAGATTCAAGTTTACCTGGGAGATCAACAAACAGCGTCTGTTGTAAGAGGTAAAATCGCTAAAAGCGGAACTGAAAAGGCGGCGAATTAAAAATGATTGTACCTATGAAAAAAGTGTGCCTAATGGTACAGGACAAAAAACGAGAAGACGCGCTGGTAAAGCTGCGGGAAGTTGGAGTTGTCCATCTTGAAAATAAAGACGCTCCCATAGATGTTAATTCAAACGCGGTTAAATTAAAAACAAAAGTAGAAGACGCCATTGGGCTTATCAGTGAATATAAAGTACCTAAAAAGAAAAAACCAGTTAAACCAAAAGACGAAAAACAGGAAATCGAAAGAAGAGTAAAACATGTCGGTCTTCACAGGGGAAGAAGAGCTACTGATATTTTTGGCACCGACGACGAAGCTCCTTATTCAGTAGAAGCTGTAAGAGCGCCTATAAGACCGTATCTGCCTGACATAATTCTTGATATGGGTGAAGAAAGAAAAGTCTATAAAGAAAATGAATCAAATATAAACAGAGAAATCGCGCGTATCAAAGAGTGGGGAGATTTTAATCCCGCGACTGTAAAAGAAATAATAGAATACGGGATACCGGTTTATTTTTATGAAATGACACCGGATGTTTTTTCTCAGATTGATGAAAACGCTGTTTATATAAAAATAAAAAGTGATAAATCTATTGTTCGTATTATCGTATTTTATGAAGAGCTAACCGGTTTAAATCACTTTGTTTTACCGGCTAAACGTTTATTTGAATACGAAGTAAGTCTGGAAGAAAATAAAATACTTTTATATGAAGTTCAGGAAAGATTAAAAGGTTTTGCCGATCGCCGCCCGGCTTTAAATAGAGAGCTGGAAAAAGTACAGGAATATCTGGATTTTGAAATAGCGGTAAACGGAATGCACGAAGTTGATGATGTACCGCAGGAACACAAAGTCGCCTGGCTTACAGGATACATACCGCACGATGAGTATCATCATGTAAAAACAGCGGCGGCAAAAAATAACTGGGCATTAACAGTATACGATCCAAGTCCAGACGACGCGCCTCCTACAAAATTAATTGGTAATCCTGTAGCGCGCCTTTTACATCCATTGCTTTATTTGTTGGGAACAATTCCCGGTTATAAAGAGTTTGATATTAGCCCTTCTTATTTATTCTTCTTCAGTATTTTCTTCGCGATGATACTTGGAGACGCGGGATACGGAGCGCTTATTTTCTCATTCGCGTTATTAATTGGAATAGGCGGAAAAATAAAAAGCGGACGATTCCCGGATGTATCAAAGTTATTAATGATTCTAACTTTTTGTACGGTTATATGGGGAGCGATTAACGGTTCATGGTTTGCGATTCCAAAAGAACATCTTCCTGTCTTTTTAAAAATGTTTATTATTCCTCAACTTGATACAATGAACCCTATTGTTACATTCCCTCCATTTTTACAGGGTATTTTTATGGTGCCGGATGTAATTGTCGATAAAACTCAATGGAATATTCAGTTTTTATGTTTCTTCCTCGCGATTATTCAACTTGTTTGGGCAAGAGGTAAAAGAATATTGGATGATATATCAAAACGTTCCTTAACTTTTGTAGCTCAATTTGGAATGTTAGTGATGATGATTGGTCTTTACTTCCTCGTTTTAAATATGCTTTTAAGTATGCAACTTCCGAAATTCGCGCCTATATTAATAGGAATTGGAGCGGGTTTAAATCTGTTATTCTCGGAGCAAAGAGGCGGAAATTTCTTCGCCAATATCGGGAAAGGTCTTGGTAACGCGTTCCAGTTTTTCTTAAAAGCTGTAAGCTGCTTCGCGGATATAATAAGTTACATTCGTCTATTCGCTGTAGGACTCGCGGGTTCAATTATCGCCAATATCGTTAATGATA
>WQXE01000141.1 GCA_009784995.1 Treponema sp.
AAGTTTAATGCAAGCGGATAAAATTCTTGTGTTAAAAAATAACACAGTAGAAGATATTGGTTCCCACAAGGAATTAATGGAAAAAGAAGGAACCTACAGCCGTATATTTAAAATGCAAGCTGATGGTTTATCCAGCACTACTGATGGAATGGAGGAAAGTAATGTCTGATTATGAAGATTTTGATTATAACAAACCCATGTCTTTTAAAATATGGGGTAAAATGCTTCCGTTTATTAGACCGGAAAAGAAAAACCTAATTATTTGCGCTGTCTTGATGGTATTCGTCGCTATCGTAGATATCGCGTTTCCATTACTTTTGGGTTACGCGATCAGCAATAACATTATGCCGCAAAGAGCGGACGGAGTTTGGCAGTTAATTATCGCGATCGCGGTTATGGTAACAATACAGGGAATTGGAGTCTACTTTTTTGTTTCGATTGGAATAAAAGCAGAATGCGGAATGAGCCGCGGTATCAGAAACGCGGTGTTTAATCATTTGCAAAGGTTAAGTCTTTCCTATTATAACAAAACACCTGTTGGTTTTTTAATGGCACGCACAAATTCTGACACAGGACGCATCGGAGACTTGGTTGCATGGGGGCTTATCGACTTTACATGGTCTGCCTTTTACTGCGTGGGCGCTGTAATAGCGATGTTTATTGTTCACTGGAAACTCGCGTTGATTGTTTGCGCTACAATACCTGTTTTGGTTATAATCACATGGTTTTTCCAAAGCCGTATTTTAAAAGTTAACCGTATTATGCGCAAGGTTAATTCCAAAATGACAGGAGCGATGAACGAAGGAATAACTGGAGCGAGAACCGTAAAAGTTCTTGTTACGGAAAAACAAAGCCTTAATGAATATTCTGGTATCACAAGCGAATACCGAAAACACGGTACACACATGGCAAGATTGCACGCGCTGTTTATTCCGATAACGCTTTTTATCGGCACTCTCGCTACGGCGGCTGTTTTAAGTTACGGCGGATATGAAATTATCGTTTTGGGCGCGGAACTCGCGATCCTCGCGATCTTTTTGCAATACGCTGGCGGCTTTTTCTGGCCAATTCAAAATATCGCGAGAATTTTTACAGATTTTGTTTCTACCCAGGCAAACATTGAGCGCGTAACAGGGCTTTTGGAACAAGTGCCGGGTATTACAGACAAACAGGAAGTAATCGAAAAATACGGCGATGTTTTCGCTCCCAAAAAAGAAAACTGGGAATCAATCACAGGCGATGTTGAGTTCCGTGATGTGACATTCAGTTATCCCGATTACAATAAAAAAGTTTTGGAAGATTTTAATTTGCAAATTCCAAAAGGAACCTATGTCGCGATTGTAGGAGAAACAGGAGCCGGAAAATCCACACTTGTAAATCTTATCTGCCGTTTTTACGAACCGACATCGGGACAAATTTTAATCGATGGGATCGATTACAGGGAGAGAAGCCAGCACTGGCTTCACAGCGCGTTTGGTTATGTGTTGCAAAGCCCTCATCTTTTTTCGGGTACCATTCGTGAAAATATCCGTTATGGACGGCTGGACGCGACAGACGAAGAAGTTGAAAAGGCAGCCGAGATTGTTTACGCGGACAAAATCATTGCCAAAATGGAAAAAGGATATGACACAGAATCCGGAGAAGGCGGCGATAGGCTTTCGACAGGAGAGAAGCAGTTAATTTCATTCGCGCGCGCTGTTCTAGCGGACCCGCGAATTTTTATTTTAGACGAGGCGACAAGTTCTGTTGATACAGAAATGGAAATGCTTTTACAGGAAGCCATACACAAACTTTTGGAAGGGCGAACCAGTTTTGTAATCGCTCACAGGCTTTCTACGATTCGCAACGCGGATGTAATTTTAGTTATCGAAGAAGGAAAAATTATCGAACGCGGCACTCACAGCGAATTAATGAACAAAGGCGGGCATTATCATAAACTGTACACGCAGCAATTTGAGAAGGAAACCGAAGAGAAAGTTCTTAGGAGCATTTAGTGAACGAAAATAATTCTTGCTGTTTGTATAATGGTAATGTTCTTTCCGGTTTCGCTCTCATGGAAGATTGTTCTGTTCTTATTGAAGGCGGAAAAATAAAAGAAGTTTTTTCGAACCAGCGGTTTGAAAAAAAACATTTTGGTTCGGATGTTCAAATTATTGATGTTGGAGGCGCTTATATAACACCGGGTTTTATCGACACGCATTTTCACGGCTACGGCGGTTTTGGTGTCGATGACGCGTGTTATCCTGAAATTAGATCGGAAAAAGAAGTTGTAGATTCGATGATCGAAGTATCGCGGCTTATTACGCGGTTTGGCGTTACATCCTTTAATCCCACAGTATATCCTGCGTCTGAAAATATTATGCCGGACGCTGTTTCAAAAATTGTATCCGCTATGGGTAAGGAAACGGGCGCTCAAATAATGGGGCTTCATTTGGAAGGACCTTTTATTTCGCGTAACAAAGCGGGAGTTCAGCGTCTTGATACAATAAGCCCTGTTAATCTGGCTTACATGGAAAAACTTTGGAATGCGTCTAAGGGTTGTATCGTTAATATGACTGTAGCGCCTGAATTAAAAAACATGCGTGAACTTGCTTTGTATTGCGCCGAAAAAGGAATAATACTCCAGGCAGGTCATACCGATGCCACTTTTGAAAATATGTTGGAAGGAATGCAGGCTGGAATACTGCACGCGACACATATGTATAACGCGATGAGTAAACTTGATCAACGCAATCCAAACGCTGTAGGTACAATTCTGACACATGCGGAATTTTCCTGCGAAATAATCGCGGACGGCATTCATGTGCATCCAAACCTGTTTAAACTATTGGCTCAGAATAAACCAATGGATAAAATCGTCATGGTAACGGACAGTCTTAAATGCACAGATCAAAAAACAACTCCCTATTATGCCAACGGAGAAGAAATGATTTTTATTGACGGATTGTTTAAACGCAAATCAGATAATGTGATCGCGGGTTCCGGAATTACTATGATTAAAGGTATTCAAAATATGGTTAAATTCGGGTTCAATCTGGAAGACGCGGTAAGAGCCGCTTCTTCCAATCCCGCGTCTGTTATGCGATACACTAAAAAAGGTTTTATAAATCCCGGAATGGACGCGGACATTGCTATATTCGACAAAGACTTTAAAGTACTAACCGCTATTGTTAACGGGAAAATTCGATACAATGTCCTGTAACTAACCGATTACATCATATCCTTCGTCTGTGATCGCGTCTTTTACAGCTAACAGTGTTGCAGGGTTTTTATCATAAACGAAGGATATTGTACCGTTTTTTACTTTTAATTCTGAAACACCGCTTATTTGCGAGAGAGCGTCAGTTATTGCCCTCTCGCAGTGTTCGCCGAACATGCCTCTGATTTTTAATTCTTTTTCTTCCATGTACCTGACCTATTTGCGATCTGTCATTGGAACATAAGACTGTTGTTTTGTTACAGACTTATAAGCCGGGCGGATAATCTTTCCGTTGTTTACAAGTTCTTCGAGCCTGTGCGCGCTCCAGCCTGCAACACGGGCTACGGCGAATAGTGGTGTAAAAAGTTCTTCGGGAAGGTCTAACATACTGTAAACAAAACCTGAATAAAAATCGACATTGGCGCTTACGCCTTTGTAAATCTTTCTTACCTTTCCAATAATTTCCGGGGCAAGTGTTTCAACTTTAGAATACAACATGTATTCATCGTTTCGCCCCTTTTCTTTCGCGAGCTGTTCAACAAACTGACGGAAAATAAGCGCTCTAGGATCTGACAGTGAATATACAGCGTGACCCATTCCGTAAATTAATCCTGATTTATCAAAAACTTCTTTGCTAAGAAGTTTTTCAAGGTATTTGTTAATTTCGTTGTCGTTACTCCAATCGGAAATCTTTTCTTTCATGTCACGGAACATCTGTACAACTTTAATGTTGGCGCCGCCGTGTCTTGGTCCTTTTAATGAAGCAAGTGACGCTACAACAGCGGAGTATGTGTCCGTGTGTGAAGATGTAACAACGTGGTTTGTAAAAGTTGAGTTGTTGCCTCCGCCATGTTCGGCATGAAGTACCAAAGCAAGGTCTAAAATCCGCGCTTCCAATTGCGTGTAACTGGAATCCGGGCGAAGCATGTGCAAGATATTTTCCGCTATCGACTTTCCTTTTACAGGCGGATGGATCATCAAACTTTTGTTTTCGTGGAAGTGCGCGAATGACTGATAACCGTAAACCGCGAGCAGAGGGAATTGCGCGATCAATTTGATGGATTGCATCAATACATTTTCGATAGAAATATCGTCCGCGTTATCATCAAAAGCGTAAAGAGTAAGAACACCTTTTGAAAGGGAATTCATCATGTCTTTGGAAGGAGCGCTCATTATTGTGTCACGGACAAAGTTTTCAGGCAGTGTTGAATGAGCTTCGAGCATCGCCGAAAACTCGGCAAATTCTTCCTTGTTAGGCAAATGTCCGAATAATAGAAGGAAACATGCTTCTTCAAAACCAAAACGATCTTCGTTTAAAAAACCTTCGACAAGTTTTTCGATATTTATGCCGCGGTAAAATAATTTGCCTTCGCAGGGGACAAGATCACCGTCTTCGATTACATAAGAAATTATTTCGGAAATTTCCGTAAGACCTACAAGTACGCCTTTTCCGCTGATATCCCTTAAGCCGCGCTTTACTTCGTATTTTAAGTAAAGTTCGTTGTCAATCATTCCTTGCTCAGTCATGAGCTTTGAGTACTTTTTAATAAATTTGTTTTGTTGTTC
>WQXE01000142.1 GCA_009784995.1 Treponema sp.
TAATACTATTAAAGGTATAGGATTTTCCGCAGATGGTATAACATGGACGGCGATTAATAGCAGTGCATTCACCGAAAATGATCTTGTCAGAAATATAGCCTACGGTAACGGCAGATTTGTCATAGTTGGTGACGCTTATACCAGGGTCGGCAATAATCCCATGAGAACCTGGTTCGGCAGGATATGGTATTCGGACACATTACCGGTTAATTAATTCTTAGAGTTTTTTTGACAAAATAATATATTTTTACTATAATATAGCTTATGGATGATAAAAATATTAACTCCGGCACTGTTGCCGAACTGCGTACACAGGAGTTTATTTCTAAGTTTTCTGTGCCGTTTACACAGACTTATGATTTTGATGAGTTGATTGATAATGCCCTGTATGAACTTCGCGATTTTACCAAAACTGACAGAGCTATCATTTTGGAATTTCAACCAGACGGTTCGCTGCTCTGTACTTATGAGAGCGTTATTAATAAAGATACACCGAAGGTATTGGAGCGTTCGCTTAGCTTTGAAATGATGAAGCCAATTCTTGACGAGGCGGATAACACAGGCTGCTTTTACGAAAAGGAGGCATCCCGTTATTTTAAAAGGTATCCTACAACCGATTTAAATGAAAAGAGTTTCTGCTATATACCGCTGAAAATCGGCGGTAACAGAGCTGGATACCTTGTGTTTTTTACAATGTTCAAACAGGCAAATTGGGCGGAGGGGGAATTCCGGCTTGTTACAATGGCAGGTTCGATCATAGCCGGAGCGTATTCCAGGAAAAAAAGCGAGGAAATCCTTCTTGCGGCAAATGAAGCGGAATTACGTACGCAGGAATTTATGTCAGAGTTTTCCGTTCCGTTTACGCGCCCATATGATTTTGACGAATTAATCAATAATGCGCTGTATGAGCTGCGCGATTTTACCAAAACAGACAGAGCGATCATTCTGGAATTTCAGCCGGACGGTTCGCTGCTTTGTACCCATGAAGATGTTATAAACGAAGAAACGCCGAAAGTAATGGGGCGTTCATTTGCTTTTAAATTGATGAAACCGATACTGGAAAAGGCAGACAGAACCAGCTGCTTCTACGAAAAAGCCGCTTCCCGTTATTTTATGAGGTATCCCACTGCCGACCTTGGAGAAAAAAGCTTCTGTTACATACCGCTGACCATCGGCGGCAGCAGAGCAGGATACCTTGTCTTTTTTACGATGTTTGAAGAAGCGAATTGGGCAGAGGGTGAATTTCAATTAGCCACTATGGCAGGTTCGATTATTGCGAGCGCATATTCACGGAAAAAAAGCGAGGATATTCTGCTTGCGGCAAATGAAGCGGAATTACGCACACAAAGATTCATATCGGAATTTTCCGTACCGTTTACGCAGTCCTATGATTTTGATGAATTGATCAATGATGCTCTGTATGAGCTGCGCGATTTTACAAACACAGACAGAGCGATCATTCTGGAATTCCAGAGCGACGGTTCGCTTCTTTGTACTCATGAGGATGTTATTAATAAAAAGACTCCGAAAGTACTGGGACGGGTGCTGGCTTATAAAACCATGAAACCTATCTTTGATAAAGCGGACAGAACCGGCTGCTTCTATGAAAAAGCTGCTTCCCGTTATTTTCACAGATACCCTGACGCTGATTTAGGCGAAAAAAGTTTTTGTTATATACCGCTGACCATCGGCGGCAACAGGGCAGGATACCTGGTTTTCTTCACTATGTTTGAAGAAGCGAATTGGGCAGAAGGCGAATTCAGGCTCGCAACAATGGCTGGCTCAATTATCGCGGGCGCATACTCCCGGAAAATGAACGAGGATGTTTTATCAACAGCAAGAGAAGCGGAACTGCGTACACAGGAGTTTATATCAAAATTTTCAGTACCTTTTACACAATCTTATATTTTTGATGAACTGATTAAAAACGCGTTAAATGAATTGCGGGGTTTTACCAAAACAGACAGGGCAATCATTTTGGAATTTCAGCCGGACAGATCGCTGTTATGCAAGTACGAAGATGTTATAAACAAAGAAACACCGACAGTACTGGGACGTTCTCTTGTCTATGAAGCAATGAAGCCAATCCTTGTAGAAGCGGATTTAACCGGCTGTTATTATGAAAAAGCAGCGGTGCAGGTGTTCCAGAAGTTTCCCGGTACATCGCTTGATGAAAAAAGTTTTTGTTACATACCGCTGACCATCGGCGGCAACAGAGCGGGTTATCTTGTATTTTTTACAATGTTTGAACAGGCGAACTGGGCGGAGGGTGAATTCAGGCTCGCTACCATGGCAGGTTCAATCATCGCAGGCGCATACTCCAGAAAAAAAAGCGAAGAAGCTCTTCACACCGCGAATGAAGCGGAACTGCGCGCGCAGGAATTCATATCGAAATTCTCCGTGCCTTTTACTAAACCATATGATTTCGATGAATTGATCGATAACGCGCTGTTTGAATTGCGCGACTTTACAAAAACAGACAGGGCAATCATTCTGGAATTCCTGTCAGACGGCATACTAAGCTGTACGCATGAAAATGTAATAAATGATAAAACACCGACTGTCCTTGGGCGATCATTGGCGTATGAGGTGATGAAGCCGATACTTGATGTTGCTGATGATATCGGCTGTTACTACGAAAGAGTAGCAGCGCAGGTTTTTCTGATGTATCCCGGCACATCGCTTGAGGAAAAAAGTTTTTGTTACATACCGCTCATGGTTGAAGGCGCCCGGGCCGGTTATCTTGTTTTCGCTACAACATTTGAGCAGGCGGATTGGACAGAGGGTGAATTCAGGCTTGCAACAATGGCAGGCTCGATTCTGGCAGGAGCGTTCTCAATGCGCAAGGTTGAAACCGCTCTTCGTGAAGCGAGTTTAAAAGCGCAGCAGGCCAACGAAGCTAAAAGTTTATTCCTTTCCAACATGAGTCATGAAATACGCACGCCTATGAATGCCATTATCGGCATGACTTATATAGGAAAATCCGCTGTGGATATTCAGCGTAAGGATTACTGTCTGTTAAAAATCGAAAACGCTTCGCAGCACCTTTTGGGTGTAATTAACGATATCCTTGATATGTCAAAAATCGAGGCGAATAAACTTGAATTGTCGTATGAAGAATTTGATTTTGAAAAAATGCTTCAGCGGGTAGTTAACATCGCCGCGTTCCGCGCTGATGAAAAGAATCAAAAGGTAACTGTAAATATTGACAAGTCAATACCGCGGACTCTGATGGGCGATGACCAGCGGCTTGCTCAAGTTATAACTAACCTTATTGGCAATGCAGTTAAGTTTACGCCGGATGGCGGTTCTATTATTCTGGATACTCGTTTCATAAGTAAAGAAGGGTCCTCAAATGAAGAGGATTATACGATACAGATTAGTATCACTGACAGCGGCATTGGCATAAGTCCAGAACAGCAAAAAAAACTTTTCAAATCGTTCCATCAGGCAGACCTGGAAACAACCCGCAAGTTTGGCGGCACCGGGCTTGGGCTTGCTATTTCCAAAAGCATTATAGAAATGATGGGTGGAAATATCTGGCTTGAATCGGAACTTGGAAAAGGTTCAAAATTTTCATTTACATTCAAGGCGAAACGCGGCGTTAAAGAAATGCCGAGTCTGTCCGATTTAGGTATAAATTGGGGCAATGTTACCATAATGGCGGTAGATGACGATCAGCATATTCTTGATTATTTTTCCGATGTTATGCGAGGCTTTGGTAAAAAGTGCGATACTGCTTTAAGCGGCGAAGACGCGCTGGCGCTTGTTGGTGTCAACGGAATGTACGATATATACTTTGTCGATTGGAAGATGCCAAACATGGACGGTATCAGACTGGCGAGTGAGATTAAATCCAAATCCAAATCGCCTGAGCATACGATCGTCATTATGATTACAGCCGCTGAATGGAGCGGTGTGGCGGACGAAGCAAAAAAAGCGGGTGTTGATAAATTCCTGTCAAAACCTCTGTTCCCATCCGCGATCGCGGACGTGATAAATGAGTCGATTGGAATAAATCGTACGCAGGAAGAAGAGAAGTATGATTTCCGTCATATATTCAAAGGATATAAAATTCTTTTGGCGGAGGATGTTGAAATTAACCGGGAAATTATTGAAATATTAATTGAACCTACAATGCTGGAAATGGACCACGCGGAAAACGGTTCCAAGGCAATAGAAATGTTTGAAAAATCTCCCGAGACTTACGATTTAATTCTTATGGATGTTCAAATGCCGGAAGTTGACGGTTATGAAGCGACCCGTAAAATCAGAGAGATTGAAAAACAATTGATGGAAAATAACAGCAATTATAGGGATAAACACAGGAATAAGTTATTACCGGAAAGCCCAAAGGGCATCCCGATAATTGCTATGACAGCTAATGTTTTCCGCGAAGATATAGAAAGATGTCTTGAAGCCGGAATGGATAATCATATAGGCAAACCGATTAATATTGAGGAATTCATCGGCACATTGCAAAAGTATCTTTCGGATTCAACCAGATAGTTTTTACGATCATATTGAACTTAATGAAAATTTTAAATTGGAAAATTATCAAATAACATTTGTTAATGAAAAGATAATATAGATTTAAAATTTTTATTAATCAATAGACCGTTAAGTTAACTCTTTAAAATAATAAGATATAATAAAAA
>WQXE01000143.1 GCA_009784995.1 Treponema sp.
AGTTCTGTCTGTGTAAAATTCTTTTTCAACACCCATACGCCAATGCCAGCAGAATGTTACAATGCCGTGAATATTAGGTCTATTCGGTAAAAGACGGACACCGTTATTTTTTCCTTCCCACCATTCAATCGCTTCATCAATTTGCTCCCTGCCTCCAAAAAACGGCGGGTAATTTTCCGATAATTGAATTAAATCAAAACCTTTTATCGCGGGATATTTTCCTGTGTCGGTAAATACACGATCGATCATATCCATGACATCGTTCGTTGTCCAAGATGTATCCATCTGACCGGAAATAATAGATTTGCCGTAAACGTCGGTTAGATAATTCATAAGACGAATTTTATTCGGCATCGGCTCCGGCGCGGGAAGTTTTGGCATAACAAAATTAAACGGTTCCACAACAGGAACATAATTTTCCGGTTCCCAGCGCAGGTTATCAAAAAATACAGGTCCCTTATAATCTGTCATGTAACCCGCGATACTTAAAAGCATGCCATCCATAGATCTGCCGGTGTTTCTTATTCTAAGTGAAACTGTCGCTTTTACAAAATCGCCGACTTCTTCTTCACCGCTGATACCGCTGCTTACAGAATCTAAAACAGTAACATTATCATCCAAAGCGATTATCTTGCTTCTAAAATGACCGCCGGACGCATAATAAGGATTATAATAAAAATCGAAAGTAAACCTGACTATTCCTTCCAGTGAAAAAGGCTCACTGAATGTATATCTTAATTTAGGTTCAGACCAGTCCCTGTGGCTGTCCGCTGTAAAATCAACATCAAACCTGAGCATACCTCTGCCAAAGGTTGAATCATCCCTGCTTAAAACAGCGGTTCCGCTGTACGCCCAAAATTCATTGGGGACTGCTTCCCAACCTGCTGTACCGGCAGACGGATCAAGAAAATTCCAACTGTAACCTTCATAAATAATAACATCCTCGACAGACGCGTTGCCCTCGCTTTTTTTATTGGTACACGAAAAAACCACAATTAAAGCAAAAATTGCCGAGATAAACAGTAAAAAGCGTTTTAAAAATTTCATTATTTTACTTCCTTTTATGTAAGAATATCATGATTTTGAAAATAAATCAAATTGATAAAAATATAGTCATATAGTAAAATTAAAGGAATCGATACGATAAAATAAAGGAAGGTAAAAATGAAAAAATGGTCTTGTTCAGTTTGCGGATATAATCACACAGGCGATAAAGCTCCTGATGCTTGTCCGCAGTGTAAAGTAGATTCATCAAAATTCAGAGAACAGAGCGCGGACGGTGGCTTCGCGTCCGAGCATGTTGTGGGAATCGCGAAAGGTGTAGACGCAGACATTGTAAGAGATTTGCAAGCGCATTTTAACGGCGAATGCTGCGAAGTTGGAATGTACCTCGCGATGAGCAGGGTCGCGGAACGCGAAGGTTATCCTGAAATTGCCGACGCTTTTAAACGCTACGCGTTTGAAGAAGCCGAACACGCGGCGTTGTTCGCGGAATTGCTTGGCGAGGTAATCACAGACAGTACAAAGAAAAATCTTGAATTACGCGCAGCAGCCGAACATGGAGCTTGCGCTGGAAAAACCGACATTGCCAAACGAGCGAAAGAAAAAGGTCTTGACGCCATCCACGACAGCGTGCATGAAATGGCGCGTGACGAAGCAAGACATTGCGCGGGTTTTAAAGGACTTTTAAAACGTTACTTTAACGTGTGATAATATTTAATTAAAAGGTTGATTAAATGAACTCGAATTTCCATATTTATTTATGCTTTGGACAATCCAATATGGAAGGAGTAAACAACTCGACAAATCATTATATTCCGCCAGAATATTTGGAATATAATAACGAACGTTTTAAAGTTTTAACTACTGTTGATATGCCCAAACTTAACCGGAAAAAGGAAAACTGGTACACCGCGTCTTCGCCGATTGTCCGCGAAGATCGGGGTTTAAGTCCTGCCGATAATTTTGGGCGTATTCTTATCGAAAAAATTTCCAACCCTGAAATTAAAATCGGTGTTATTATTGTCGCTGTCTCAGGAGCCGCAATCGACATCTTTGATAAAGTAAATTATGAAAATTACATAAAAAATCTGGATGCCGATACTGTTTCTTGGATGAGTAATTCGTACAACATTCACGCTTGCAAACCTTACGCGCGTCTTTTGGAACTCGCGAAAATCGCTCAAAAAGACGGCGTTATAAAAGGTATTTTACTGCATCAAGGTGAATCAGGAGGCGGCACACCCAATTGGGGCGAAAATGTAAAACGCATCTATGATAATTTGTTAGACGATCTTAATATCGAAAAAGATTCCATACCTTTACTTGCGGGTCAGCCAATAAGGATTAACATTGACTTAATAAATTCATTACCAGTATTATCCCCGCGATTTCATGTTATTTCGTCTAACGGCTGCGAAGCGCTCGGAGGCGAAGACGCGGATCATTTCTCCCCTGCCGGAATAATGGAATTGGGAAAACGTTATGCCGAAAAAATGTACGAATTGTTGTACGAATGAAACCCATAAAAAAATCATTTTTTAATCAACCTACTATCGATCTTGCAAAATCCTTACTTGGAAAATATCTTGTGTACGGCAAGTTAAAAGGAATTATTGTTGAAACAGAAGCGTATTTGGGCACTGATGATCCGGGATGTCATGCCAGCCGAGGTTTAACCGTTCGCAACGCTCCCATGTTTGGTCCTGCCGGAAACATTTATGTCTATTTAATTTATGGAATGTATTATTGTTTTAATATTGTTAGTGGCAAAACCGGCATTGGTGAAGCGGTACTCATTCGCGCTCTGGAGCCTGTGGAAGGTATTTCTCTTATGCAAAAAAGACGCAAAACACAAAAGATAGAAAATCTTTGCAGTGGTCCCGGTAAATTGACGCAGGCTTTTAATATCACAAAAAAACACAACAATTTGAGTTTGTTTGACGGACCTTTGTACATTTATGATAGTAAATTAAAACCAGAAATTTCTACAAGCACTCGTATAGGTTTGTCTGCCGGAAAAGAACTTGAATTAAGGTTTTTTGTTAAAGGGAATAAATTTGTTTCGGGGAGTAAGTAGGGAGTTTAACCACAAGGAGGATTAATAAGAATATATCGTGCAGAAAAACCATGCATCTTAAAATATTCAAACATTTATAGCAATTTCACTATTTAATAATCCAGAGAGCATGGCGATACCTTGTTCTGTAAAGACAAAAGGCAATTTCCTTTTTCCTCCCCAACTTGAAGTACCATTTTGGCACTTCAAGTTATCCCATTCTTCATTTGTAAGTTGGAACATAAAATCTTTTGGAAAACGAGTAATATTACGTTTAACCGCTCTGTTTAGAGCTCTAACTTCTACTTCGTATAAATTTGCCAAATCACTATCAAGTAAGACTTTTTGTCCGCGTATTTCATAAATTATTTTTTGTATTGAAAGAAGTTTGTTTTTCATATTCACCTTCAAAAATTATTATAACAATATTACTTTACGTTCGTCAAGTATATTTTATAAATAAATAATTGTCCGCTGATTTTCACGGAGGAATAACTTAAGATATTTACCACAAACCACACGAACCACTGATAAGATAAATGTATCTTCGATTACAAAGCAAAGATTCGTGAAGGTATCGAAGGTACCCGTTCGTGTCGTTCGTGGTAAATTAATTTATAAATAATTTATTAATACCAAGCGCCTTAGCGCCAACTACGCTACCCATAGTGTCGTCAAATCTTTGGTTTGCGGTGTCATGCGAAACTAAGCAAAAATGGTGCCAAATACTTTTGCACCTACCACAAACACCGTATATGTGCGTAAACAAAATAGTAAAATCAAACCAATTCTAATCGGAGTTTTTTCCCAAGAACATGGGCGGCTCTTTTTAATGTTAAAAGGGTGATTGATTCGTTTTCCGGATCAAGAAGTCTGTTGACAGCGGCACGAGATGTATAAAGTTGGGCTGCTAAAGCTGTTTTTGTTAACTGTTCTTTTGCGATAGCTTCTTGTAATTGATATGCGATTATTTTTTTAATAGCTCCAGATTCTACTTCATCACTGATACCTTCTTCGAGAAGAAAATCATCAAATGAGCTTCCAATTGCGTTATTTTTCATCTTCAATTCCTCCTGATAAAACTCTATTACGTCTTTTCTTTGCTGTATCTAAATCTTGTGGCGGTGTTTTCTGGGTTTTCTTAATAATGCTGTGAATTAAAACCATATATTTTTCCCAAATTGTAAAAAAAATACGGCTTATGCCATTAGGTAAACTAGTTCTTACTTCCCACAAATCTTTATCCAATTTGACTACTTGCGGATACCCAACTGGCCAGGTATATTCAACTGCTTTTATGTCCTCGCCTATTGCCTTTTTTTCTTCTGATGACCGTTGTTTCAACCATTCCCTTACAGGCTCATTGCCAGCAGGGGATTTATAGAAGTAAACTGTCAGGACTTTTACATTTGAGTTTTGTAGCATATTATAAATGTATCAAATTTGGTACAGATTGTCAAGCTCTAAAAGGTACCTTCGCACCTATCACGGAGGAATGATAAAAAGTTAACCAGAGACAGTTAGGTAAATGAAGTATAACCTGTAGGTAACATATCGACAGGGGAAGGCTATGACC
>WQXE01000144.1 GCA_009784995.1 Treponema sp.
TAATTTAAACGTTCATACAGTAGGATTCAATATTAACAATGGTACTGGTACAGTACCTGCTTCACTGGATACTGTACTAGGTGGAGCTGTAATACTTCCTGATGGAACAGGATTTACCAGAGATGGTTATATATTTGGTGGATGGAATACAAACTCTAACGGAACTGGAATAAATTATACCGCTGGTGAAACATTCACTCCAACTGTGAATATTATCTTGTACGCCAAGTGGGATCCGGAAAATTAATCTAGATCATGCAGCAAAAAATTGACGCTGCCGGCAGGTTGGGAACTGAACCTGTCGGTAAATTGCTTTTAAAATATTCCATCCCCGCGATTACGGGTATGGTTGTAAACGCTCTTTATAATTTTGTAGACAGAATATTTGTCGGTCATGCTGTAAGCGAAATCGCTCTTGGCGGAATCGCGCTTATTATGCCTTTAATGACTGTCGGCATGGCATTCGCGATGCTCTTTGGAATAGGAGCGGCTAATATGATCTCGATGCGGCTTGGACAGGGACGCAAAGAAGACGCATCAAACGCTTTAAACCATTGTTTCTTTTTATTAATCGGAATAAGTATTTTATTACTAACAGTGGGATTAATTTTTTTGGATCCTATTGTTTCCGCGATGGGCGCTGAAAAAGGAAGCGAAGTTATCGGTTTCGCTAAAGATTATCTTCGCGTAACGCTTTTTGGCATTGTCTTTTTTATGTTAAGCTTTGGACTTTCGCATTGTACAAGAGCGCAGGGTTTTCCAAAAATTACAATGATTGGTATGATACTTGGCGCTGTTTTAAATATTATTTTTGACGCTCTTTTTATTTTAGTGTTTCAATGGGGAGTACAAGGCGCGGCGTGGGCGACTGTTGTTTCGCAGTTTATTGTAACAGTTTATATACTATTTTTCGCGACAAGTAAAAAAGCGGTTGTTAAATTAACCCCCTTGGTTAGTTTTAAACCTGATTACGCGATTATCAAACAAATAATGGCTTTTGGCTCGGCGCAATTTTTATTGCAATTTTTAATGGCTGCGGTACAGCTTTTAAATAATATAAGTATCGGCTGGTATGGATCTTCTTCGTTAGGTGTAGAAAATGGAACGGACATCGCTCTTTCGGGCATGAATATTATCGGCGCGATTTTAATGTTAATTCTTATGCCTGTGTTTGGAATTAATCAGGGAGCGCAGCCGATACTCGGTTACAACTACGGCGCGAAAAAATTTGATCGCGTGTTACGCGCGTATCTTGGCGCGATTGGCGCCGCGACATTAATTTGTTTAACAGGTTTTATTATTGTGCAAATTTTTTCGGTTCAGCTTGTTAAAATGTTTACGCCTGACGGCAGCGAGACGCTTATGCAGTTTACGCCTCGTGCGATGCGTATTATGATGCTGCTTTTGCCGCTTGCCGGTTTTCAGATTGTATCAACAAATCTTTTTGTTGTTACAGGCCGTCCAAAAATATCAATTTTTCTTTCGATGTTAAGGCAGTGTATCGCTTTAATTCCCTGTATATTAATTTTTGGAAGGTTTTGGGGTTTGTGGGGAGTAATTGTCGCCGCTCCTGTAGCGGATGGTTTCGCGTTTTTTGTTACCGGTGTTTGGATTTTAATTGAATTAAAAAAACTGCGAAATCAAAGTAAATTATCAACTTCAGCTTAATAACAGCCAAAATTTTGTCTGTCAAAATTTTGTCTTGACTGTAAACTTTTTATTAGTTATGCTGTTCATATGGGACAATATAATGGATTTCTTTCCGCCCTGGTTATCAGATTAATAGCCGCTTTTACAATTATTCTAGTTATAATTATCGGGATAGGCCTTGGTTTATCTCTCGCGATGACCGCGAATATAATGAACGAGGAAAATTTCGCCGAATTCGCGCCGGCGCTTCCGACAAGATTACTCGATATAAACGGTGTTTTAATAACCGAGTTTGCCGACAACGAAAAAAGAGAATTGGTATCCCTTAGCGATCTTCCAAGGCATTTAATTCACGCTGTTTTAGCCCGCGAAGATCCTGATTTTTTCAATCATCGGGGTTTTAGCATAAGGGCTATCGCGCGCGCGGTTTGGGGAGAGATAACACCGGGTCCCGGAGCGGGTGGCGGTTCTACCATTTCACAACAGGTAGCAGGCTGGTTATACACCGATAGAACTGAAAGAACGATAAGAAGAAAGATAAAAGAATTGTGGTGGGCTTTACAAATGGAGCGCCGTTACACAAAAAACGAAATTCTGGAAATCTACCTTAACTATATGCCTATGGGTCCCGGTACTTACGGTGTTGAAACCGCCAGTAAATTTTTCTTTAAAAAAAGCGCCAGTGATGTTACTTTGGCGGAATCCGCTGTTTTGGCTGTACTTCTTTCAGGTCCCAATCGTTTTGATCCTTATAGAAATCCGAATTTAGCCAGAGACAGGCAATACTTTGTTCTGGAGCGCATGATCCAGTTTGGTTATACAACCCTGGAAGAAGCGGACGCGTCTTTTGATGAATACTGGGATAATTTTGACTGGACGCAGGCGGTTTCTTCGGCTTATTTAACCAGGGAAGACAAAGCGCCGTGGTTTAGCGAATATGTACGCCGCGAACTTGAAAGATTGATGTACGGAACCAGAGATTATTTCCGCGATGGTTATATCGTTCATACTACCCTTAACCTTGAACATCAGGAAGCCGCGGAAAAATATATGGCAATAGGTTTGGAAAATGGAAACAGGGAATACGCCGCGTTAAGCAGAAGGAGTAATACTCAGGCGATACGATCTGTTTTACCTCTTGTAGATTTATTGACACTTACCTTTGACCTTGGTGAAATTCGAGCCGCCTCTTCCGGTCAGCATGAAGTAAGAACAGTTTCCAGGTATTCCAGAACAGTCAATCCGATAGTAGATTTAATGGCTTTGGCTTTTGGAGTTGATGAAGTAAAAGACATAACCATTCCCGGTTTCGCTATGCTTAGGGAAACAACCGAACAAAATGTTGTAGAAGGCGCGTTAATTACGATAGAAAATGAAACAGGATACATTACCGCTATTGTTGGCGGTTCAAGATATGATGAATCTAATCAGCTTATAAGGGCGACACAGGCTTTTGTTCAACCCGGTTCGGCGTTTAAACCATTGTATTATTCCGCCGCCATAGACAGCAGAAAATTTACAATGGCAACCATGATTTACGACAGCCCTATGGCTTTCCATAACGAAGACGGCACTCCTTATGTTCCAAATAACTACGGCGGAGCGTGGAGAGGTCCGGTTCTGCTTTATATGGTATTATCGTTATCATTAAATATTCCGTCTCTTCATATCCTTGAACAAATTGGTTTTGATGCCGCTATAAGCAGATCAGCGGCGCTTTTGGATGTAACAGACCCTGCGGCGATAAGACGTACTTTCCCTCGCGTTTATCCGCTCGGGTTAGGCGTTAATTCCACATCTCCTTTACAAATGGCGCGCGCTTTCGCGGTTTTCGCGAATCAGGGACGCGCTGTTACCCCTATTTCTATCCGCGAAATTCAAGATCGTAACGGAAGGGTTGTTTTTGATATAGAAAGGGATGTTCGCCAGGCTCAGAGGCGAATGGCGAATAACGGTCAGGTTATTACGCCTCAAAACGCGTTTGTTATGACTAGATTGCTGGAATTCGGAGTTACAGCGGGAACGCTTGCCTTTGGTACAGGAGCGGGGTCAAAGTTTACTTATAGGGACGCTGATGGCAGAACATACAGAATGCCGGTCGCGGGTAAAACCGGAACCACTCAAAACTGGTCGGATGCCTGGGTAGTCGGGTATACTCCGTATTATACAACGGCAATTTGGTATGGGTTTGACAGACCCGGTAACTCGTTGGGAATTAATCAGACAGGCGCGCAATTGGCAGGACCCGTTTGGGGCGACTATATGAGCGATATTCACAGAGGACTTCCTCAAAGAAACTTTACAAGACCAACAGGTGTTGTTGACGCTGTCGTTTGCAGAAGCTCGGGTCTTTTACCGACAGAAGCGTGTACAGACGGCAGAATATATTTAACCTTCCTCGCGGGGACAATACCCGGCAGTTATTGTGTAGATCATGGAAGAGAAGGTCAGTTTGGCGGCGGAATTGGGGTTGGATTCACTTCAGATCCGACACGCGGCGGTATAGATTCGAGTATTCTTGACGATATTGGAGTTATCAGACTGGATCCGGATTTTATACTACCTCATTTTCCAATTGATACACCAAGAAATACAAATCCGGTTAATGAACCAAATAATACAGAAAGAGAACCCGCTGTTATTCCCGATACTCCTGTAATATATACACCAAGACAGGAAGACAACGACGATTATCTGCCATCGTGGAATCCGCTGAATTAACGGTTGACTTTTTTCCGATCTTTATCTATTGTAAATAAACATGGCGCCGTACCCAAGCGGTAAGGGAGCGGTCTGCAAAATCGCGATGCATCAGTTCAATTCTGATCGGCGCCTCTAAAAATGGAAAACTCATCACAGCAGGTTATGGGCTCATATTATGTAATTCTTGTAGTTTCACTTTTTATTTTGTTATGTTTTTCCGCCTTTTTTTCCGCGTGCGAAATGGCTTTTTCATCGTTAAATCGAATTAAACTTAAAA
>WQXE01000145.1 GCA_009784995.1 Treponema sp.
AATTGCTCCCGACCCTTATTTTATTATAAGGAGCGGAAAAGTGAAAGAGAAAAAAACAGAAACAAGGTATGTGGGAATTGACCTTGGAAAAAGGACTTACGAGATGGCTGTTGTCGATGAAAAAGGCAAAGTTAAAATGAGCGGCGGCAAGACTTATGTCGCGGCGCGACAGAGCATGTACAAAAAACTCAAGCCTTATGACAAAGTTGCCTTTGAGGCAGGAACGATGGCATTTATGATGGCGAAAGAAATCGAAGCGACTGTAGGCTGTAAAGTATTTGTATTGAACCCCGGTCGTCTTGCGATAATCTACAAATCGATGAAGAAAACAGACAAGGAAGACGCGTTAAAAATAGCTCATATGCTTCAGGATTTTCAGGAAGAACGTTTGCCTATAGTTCCTGTGCCAAGTGACAAGGAGATAAACCGCCGTAAACTTGTAGCTGGAAGCAAAAGAGCGCAGCAGTACAGAAACAGGAGCATAAACCAACTGCACGGTCTTTTTTTATTGCAAGGTATAACTACAATAGTAAAAGAAGACTTAGCTACTTCCGATAACAGACGTGAAGCGATAAGAATACTGAGCGGTCTTGAATTGGAAGAAGCAAAATATCTGTTAAAATGTCTTGAATTATATGAAGAACGTATAAGAAATCTTGACAAAAAGATAGAAGAAGAATCCGCGGGTGACGAGCATATAGAAATATTAAAGAGTATTCCCGGTGTAGGTCCGAAAACGTCTTTCGCGTTTGTCTCTCATGTGGTTGCTGAACGTTTTGAAAACGCCAGCCAGGTAAGCAATTATCTTGGACTTGTTCCGAGGGTGTATATGTCAGGCGATACCGCAAGATACGGCAGAATCACCAAACGTGGGAACGGGTATCTTCGAGCTCTGTTAGTTCAATCATCATGGGCATTAGTTCGTTCAAGGTACGGTGGAAAATTAAAACAACGATATGAATATATGACAAAAGAAAAATCAATAAGTAAAAAGAAAGCGATTGTAGCGATAGCGCGGCGACTAGCGGAACTTATGTACACTCTTATGAAATATGAGGCTAAATATTTATGTATGCCGTTATTGATTGAAAATAAAGAGGTTTATACAAAAAACCAATTATCAAATTGTGCGTAATCGGGAAGGGAGTTGTCAGGGGGTAAGAATTCATTGCAATTCGAAAAATCCCCTTGACAAAAAACATAGGAGGACACGGAGAAACACGGAGTTATTTGTCCGAAAGTAACTCTTTCTCCGTGAAACTCCGTGTACTCCGTGGTAAATTCTTATATTAAATGTTTAGAGTCCTAAAAGGTAACTGTTTAATACATTTTCAAGGTATTCTTGTCTTCCGCTTGTAATACCTGTTTTACCGTAACCCGCGTCTGTTCCAATCTTCGCGAGCTGTTCAAGTGTTAGCTCTCCTTTTGAGAACTTCGCGCCGTCCGCGCCAGCGAATGACGCGTAACGATCTTTAACAAAGTTTGGAATTATACCGTCGTCGATAATTCGCTGAGCTACCTGTAAACCTACAGCGAACGCGTCCATACCGCCGATGTGTGCTACAAATAAATCGGAAGGGTCAACAGAGTTTCTGCGTATCTTTGAGTCAAAGTTTAAACCGCCTTCTTTAAAACCGCCGATTTTTAAAATCGTATACATTGCCATCGCGGTTTCGTAGTAACTGATTGGGAACTGGTCTGTATCCCAGCCGTTCATATTATCGCCGCGGTTGGCGTCGACTGAACCGAAGAAACCCGCGACAGCAGCTGTTTCAAGTTCGTGCGCGAAGTCGTGACCCGCGAGCTCTGCGTGGTTGGCTTCGATGTTCATGCGGAAATCTTTTTCAAGACCGTGCTGGCGTAAAAAGCCGATAACAGTTTCTGTGTCAAAATCGTACTGGTGTTTTGTAGGTTCCATCGGTTTTGGTTCGATATAAAAAACGCCTTTAAAACCTTGTTTGCGCGCGTAATCTCTTGCTATTGTTAAAAAGCGTCCTAAATTATCTTTTTCTTTTTTTAAGTCGGTGTTTAATAAACTCATGTATCCTTCGCGTCCGCCCCAGAATGTATAACCTTCGCCGCCAAGTTCGATAGTCGCGTCAATCGCGGCTTTCACTTGGGTTGCCGCTAAAGCTACAACGCCGAATTCAGGGTTGGTAGCCGCTCCGTTCATAAAGCGCGGGTTACTGAATACATTCGCTGTTCCCCATAAAAGTTTAACGCCAGTCTGCGCCTGAAGTTTTTTTGCTTTCGCGACTAACGTCATCAGGTTTTTTTCGCTTTCCGCGGGATTTGCGCCTTCAGGTGCTACGTCTCTGTCATGGAACGCGTAATATTCAGCTCCTATCTTTGTAAAGAATTCAAACGCGGCATCCATTTTTTTGTCAGCGCCGTCCATCGCGTCTTTCGCGTCTGTGTTCCAGGGGAAAACATGTGTGCCCGGTCCAAATGGATCTCCGCCGTCTCCGCAGAAACTATGCCAGTACGCGATCGCGAACTTTAAATGCTCTTTCATTTTTTTGCCGCCGATCACTTTATCAGCGTCATAGTATTTAAACGCGAGAGGGTTTTTACTTTTCGCTCCCTCAAATTTAATTTTTTGGATACCCGGGAAATATTCTTTTTCTCCCACGAAATAATCTGCCATAATAGCCTCCGTTAAAATAAATTACTTATATAAAGGCGATAATGCCCCTAGATACTTTGAATAGACAGCGTAAGCTTTATTATAAGCGTCCACGCTTTTTTTATCAGGTTTTATTGTAGCGCCTAACGTTACATGTTTACTTGCCAAATCTTCAATCGAACTTTTTTTACCTTCGCTGGTTTCAAGACACCAAAGCGCTTGAATCGCTCCACCCATCGCGGCGGCTTCCGAACCTGTTAAAATGCGTACAGGTACATTCAAAACGTTAGCTGTTATGTTTTGCCATAATACACTTTTTGAACCGCCGCCAGTTAGCCGTATTTCTTTGGGTTTAAATCCAAGCGAAACAAAACCGTCAAGACCGATCCTCATTCCAAAAATCGCGCTTTCCATCGCGGCGCGTGTTATATTTTGTTTATTAAAATTCGCGGCAGTAATGCCGTTGATGCTCGCTCTGCCGTTTGGCAGGTTGGGAGTTCTCTCGCCGTTAAAAAACGGAAGTATTACAATGCCGTCAGCGCCGATTGGCGCTTTTGCTGCTTCTGTGTTAAGAGCTTTAATATCCATTCCAAATAAATTTCGAAACTCTTCGCTTGCTACAGTACAGTTCATCGTACAAAGTAAAGGCATCCATCCGCCGGAAGATGAACAAAAAGCGGCGAGATTTCCTGTAGGGTCAATAACAGGTTTGTTCGAATAACCAAAAAGAGTGCCCGATGTACCAAGACTCATCGTTAAAAAACCGTCACTTACAGCGCCTGTACCAATGGCACCCATCATATTGTCGCCGCCGCCCGAAGAAACAATTGTTCCTTCATTTAAACCGTAAAGATCAGCTGCTGCCTTGTTTATCACTCCCGCTGTTTTTTCGGAAGTTGTAAGCGGCGGAAGATATTTTTCAACATCGGGTGAAATGTACTTGCAAACCTTTGAAGACCAAACTCTCTGTCTTACATCAAATAGAGCTGTTCCCGAAGCATCTCCGTATTCTGCCCAGTATTCGCCTGTTAAAAGGAAATTTATATAGTTATGCGGAAGCAGAATATGTCTTAATTTTTCAAAAGCTTTTGGTTTATGTTTTTTTAACCATAAAACTTTTGGAGCTGTATAACCCGGGCGCATGGGGAGCCCCGCGATTTCGATTAACTTTTTTTCGCTGCCTGCGGCTTTTGTAAGATCGTCACATTCGGCAGCCGTGGATGTATCGCACCAAAGTTTTACATTATAAACAGGTTTTCCCTTGTCATCCAATGGAACAAATCCGTGCTGCTGCCCGGAAACTCCGATTGCCGCAATAGTTTTTTTTGTCTTTTTATCGATTTTATCAAAACAGGTTTTAATCGCCGCGTCATACCATTCAGTTTTTTGTTCTCTTGTGCCGTCATTTTCGGCGATCATATCGACAGGAGCCGAGGACTCAGCTATTATGGATTTTTTTTCATAATCGTAAACAACAATTTTGCAACTCTGCGTACCTAAGTCAATTCCACAAACAGTTCGCATTTTCCCTCCGTGATGTTCGTTTAACATTGTATTAGAAAAACCGCCAATTGTCCATTAGAAAAAGGAAATAAAGCGTCGTTGACACTCCTTATCAAAAAAGTTACAGTTAAAACACCAAAAGTCAATATTGAAACAATATTCCATATACAGGAGGAGTTCACATGGCAGCTAAAGGCAAGATCACCATTGATTTCGAACTTTGTAAAGGTTGTAATCTATGCGTCGGCGTTTGTCCCCATAAAATTATTGGATTATCAAAAGATCAGTTTAATAAAAAAGGGCATCACCCGGCGATCGTTACCGACACGGACAAATGTACCGGCTGCGCGTTGTGCGCGACTATTTGCCCTGATGTAGCGATTGTTGTTTATAAGGAGGCTTAAAAATGAGCTCAGAAAAAGTATTAATGAAAGGAAACGAAGCTGTTGCGGAAGCGGCTATTTTATCCGGCTGCCGCCACTACTTTGGTTATCCAAT
>WQXE01000146.1 GCA_009784995.1 Treponema sp.
TTAATCTCTAATCATTTTTAAGGTGTCTGTTGTCTTTTTAAAATATAAAACAGGAGATCTATTGAGATAGTATTCAAGTGGAAATTATATCAAAAGTACCTGTTGACAGCCGAAACCCCTTTCATTTCGGACGCTCCAGATTAAATAACCTATTCATGGAAGCAATAAAATACCCAGTGGTTATAATCTGCGCAGGTGCCGGTTACGGCAAGACAAGCGCAGTGCATGATTTTTTAAATTCATATGAAGCGTCAATAAAGGCATTGGTTCAGCTTTCAGAACGTGATAATATGATGTCGCGCTTTTGGGAAAACTACGTTTATACCCTGACAAAGGAAAATAAAACGCTGGCAAAGTTAATCGGTGAACTTGGTTTTCCGGATACAAAAGATAAGCAGAATCAATATCAGAGCTTATGGCATAAACATATAGAATCAAAACGCAGAATTCTTGTCCTTGATGATTTTCATTTTATAGAAGATCCTTCAATTATCCGTTTTATGAATGAATGTATTTTTTTCAAATTACCGCCCGGGACATCAATTTTTCTGGTTTCCCGCTCTACTCCCCGTATAAATATCTCCGCGCTTGAATCAAGAAATCATGTGTTTAAAATAAACGAAGACGATTTGCGCTTTACAGAAAGCGAACTTACTTTATATTTCCGCAATCTTGATATTACAATTCAGCCTGAAAGTCTTTCTGAAATAATGAAAGATACAGGCGGCTGGGCTTTTGCCATTAATATCATCGCGAGGTCGTATCAAAAAGCGCCCGGTTACGGCGGTTATTTGCGTAACGCGATGAAGACAAACATTTTTCAAATGATGGAAGCGCAGGATTGGGACGAAATTTCAAAAGGCTTGCAATTCTTTTTAATCAGGCTTTCTTTAATTGATCATCTGGCTGTTGAACTTATCGCTCTTTTAACTATGGGAAATGAAGAGCTGATAATGGAATTAGAAAAACAAAATACTTATATACGCAGGGACAGTTATATTAACGCGTATCTTATTCACCCATTGTATCTGGAATTTTTGGCGGAAAAACAAAAATTACTTTCAGAAGAACAAAAGCAGGAAACATATAAAATTGCCGGAGATTGGTGTAAAAAAAACGGTTTTTATATAGACGCGCTTACCTACTTCGAAAAAAATAAAGATTATAATTCGATAGTTTCTGTTTTTCCAGAATTACCGGTACAAATACAGCCGGATGTCGCGAAATACACGGCATCCATCCTTGAACGCGCGCCTGAAAAAGCATTTGAAACAACAGGTTATCTGGCTGTTATACATTTACGTTGTTATATTTCATTAGGACAGGTAAAAAAAGCGATTGAACTGGCAGAGTATTACGAAGCGAAGTACCTTAAATTACCCAAACATTCAGCAGAATTAGTTAAAAGCGCATTAGCCGGCATTTATTACAGCTGGGCAAGAATGCGATTCGCGATGTGTATTACAGATGATTGTTACAACTTTGATTTTTACTTTGAAAAACTCAGTAAATGTTTTTCCGAAAAAGTTGATCCTGGTAATTTTATCAGCCCAAGCCCCGGGGCATGGATAAACATGGTCGGCACTTCAAGAGAAGGCGCGCCGCTGGATTTCATCGCCGCTTTAAGCAGGACAGTAACGCATTTATCAAACTGTTTTAAGGATTTTGATACAGGGCATGCGGATTTAGCGTTAGGTGAATTAAAATATTATCAGGGTGATATTTCCGCCTCGGAAAATCTTTTAATTAGCGCGATTAAACGAACGCCGGAAAAAGGACAAACGGAATTTGTTCACAGAGCCTTGTTTTACACTTTGCGAATCGCGGTTTCGCAAGGTAATTATCATAAGGTCTGTCAGGCATTAAAAAAATTAAAAACATTGCGGGATGAAAATATTTATTCCAACCGTTTTACCAATTATGATATATCGCTTTCGTGGTATTTTTATATTCTTGGCATGCCGGAAAATATACCTGACTGGCTTCGGGATGATTTTTCGCAATACCATCATACCGCTTTTAAAGAAAATTTCGCGAACCAGATAAAAGCTCGTTTTTGTTATTCATCAAGGAATTATATTCCTCTTTTATCGTACATACAGGAAATGAAACAAAGAGAATCATTTTTATTCCAGCGGATAGAAATGCTGGTTATAGAAGCATGCGTGCATTATAAAATGAAGAATAAAGACAAATCCTTTGCCGCGCTGCTTGAAAGTTATAAAACAGCCGCGCCTAACAATATTTTGACGCCTTTTATTGAACTTGGCAAAGATATGCGCACACTAACCGCCGCGGCATTAAAAGAATCAATAAGCGGAATTCCCGCAGCCTGGCTGGAAAATGTAAATCATAAAGCATCATCTTATGCCAAACGTCAAACTCAAATAATTCTGGAATACAAACAAGCTGTAGGTTTTGAAAATAATTACATTTTATCTCCCAGAGAGAACGAAATTTTAAGAGATATTTCAAACGGTTTATCCCGCACAGAAATCGCTGTTAGCCATAACCTTTCGATCAATACCGTAAAAACAATCATTAGTATGATTTTGTCAAAAACCGGAGCGAAAAACCTTCCTAATCTTATCCGAATCGCTATGGAACGAAAGATTATCTAGTGTCTAAAAGGGTGATTTTTGTGATACATTTTTTATCTATTCGGGTGATATGCAAATAAAAATCATAACATAACATAGTAATTAAAATATGAACCAGCAAAACGAAGATACAAATATACTTCTTGAAAAATTAGTGGCAGAAAAAACAATAGAATTAACAAAAGCTCAGGAAAGTCTTCGTATCGCTTTGGACGCGGCAGAAGCTGCCAGCCGGGCAAAAAGCGAATTTTTAGCGCGTATGAGCCACGAAATGCTGACACCCTTGAACGCTATAATGGGTTTTTCTGAACTCGCGAAAACATCCGGCGATTATGATCAAATCATATCGTGGAATAATAAGATATACGATTCATCCAAACATTTACTGGAAATTTTGCGTAATGTACTTGATGTATCAGAAGGAAATAGCGCGTTATCAATTGTTGAATCACAATTTTCCATTGTTTTGTTAATCAAAAACGCTTTGAATAAAATAGACTACGACTTAAAGAAAAAAAATCAAACTATTTCCTTATCCATTTCACAATCAATACCAAAAACACTCTTTGGCGATGAAAAGCGCGTAACTCAGGTAATAACTCATTTATTGTCAAACGCTGTCAAATTTTCTCCTGATCATGGAAAAATAAATCTGAACATCAGTATACATGACGAAGAAAATGAAGCAATTACACTTAAAATCGAAGTGATTGATAATGGCATTGGAGTATCAAAAGAACAGCAGGAAATTCTGTTTGATTTATTCGAACAAGTTGACGGCGGCAGTACACGAAGATATGAAGGAATTGGGATAGGCTTGTCTCTGTCAAAGTGCATTGTAAAAATGATGGATGGCGATATTTGGGTTGAATCTGAACCCGGAAAAGGTTCTAAATTTTCGTTTACATGCAAAGTAAAAAAGAATGTAATAATTACAGATTAAAGATCAATTAACAAAGAACAGTGAACAATTAACAAAAGATCAATGAAAAATGAACAAAGAACAAAGTTTTTGTACATTGTCCGTTATCTAGTCTTGTAGCTACAAAGCTAAACTTTCAAACCTCGCTCTTTGTTTTTGGAATAGCTAAGAGTATTATTAGGTTCATTTTTCTTCTCCTCCAATTATTGTACCGAGTTTTCATTCCGTCCGGCAATAATTCCCCAAATGTTAAGAGGAAGAATGACTGCAACCATAAAAATAATTAACCACATAAATTACTCCTTGCCTTTTTTTGCGCGCTTATTTTAACTCCATAATATACCGAATATAAAGCAGACTGTGGAAACAACTATACCTGTTAATATTAATATAAACTGCTTGCAATTTGTCCATTGTGTTCGGAGATACTATTTCTCCTCACATAAGAATTGGAGTTATTTTAGGCTATTGCTTCTGAGCTGTCGGCTTTTTTGCTTTTCTTTTCTGTAACGAGAGCGTAAATGGTAACAATAATCATCATTACTGTTGGAATAGATAATAGTATTATTAGGTTCATTTCTCTTCTCCTAAGGTAAGACAGGTTATTCCACAAATGATTAAAACTGCGGATAATCCACCGCCTACCAATAACAACATTAATCGGTCGTAGTCGCCTCTGATGATTGTGCCAAGTACCAAGCTGGCAAAAGTAAGGCTTCCAAAATTAACGGCTACTTTGCCAATTTCTCTTAGTACTCTGATTCTCTTTGTCATTTTTCTATCATATTGCATGTCATTTGTTTTTGTCAACGAGGTTTAGAAACCGAACATTAAAATTGAGCAAAAACTCGTCCTTTTTTACAAAAAACACGAGCTCCTTTTTAAGCAGCTCGCGCTACTCCAGAATGTGTGAGCTTTGGTTTGACGTTTTCGATGACTATTTTTCCGTCTTTCACAAAAGAACAAAGAATAATGATCAAAGAACAAAGTTAAAACAATCGCATTTAATCGCTTTACTTTGTTCTCTCCTCATTCGTTACTCATTCAATCTGCTTCCGCTGCGAAACAAACATATAACCCTGTACTGCAATTCGTAAAAA
>WQXE01000147.1 GCA_009784995.1 Treponema sp.
CTTGGCGTAGGTCATGCGTGGTCAGAAGCCGGCTATCAGGTAAAATCAAAAATAACGGTAAATGACAGCGAAATTAATGACGATGTGATTAATGTCATGAAGCAGTACGGCATTACAGACGTTTCCAAAGACGGCTTTGAATCCATACTAAAGAACAACGCCTTTAACGCGCGGGTGTTCGGCGGCCTTTCCGTCAATATGACAGCGATCAAGCTTGACTTTACCGTAATGTACAATTTTAGCGATTCTTATGGCTTTACCATTGGGACAAGATTCCAGATCTAATAAAGAAACCCCCCGGGAAAAGGAGGTGAGGAAACCCGGGAGGCTTGCTGACATACGACAGCTTAGAACATGAGAGGCCTCATTGTGTAGATGACCAATAGTTGGCATGACTGCTGATTCTCATCTAAACCGTATCATCAGTTGATATAAACATAGTAATTTCCATATACCGGGTCAAGTGTTTTATTGCCCAACATGACAATTTGTGGCATACTTAAACTATGAACAGATTTATAAAACCATTTCATTCCGGCCGCGCCGTCCTCTTTTTGATGATTTTCTTCTGCACCATTGTTGCCGGCGCAGTGTTAAAAATCGCCTCTAACGTTATTTTGCCCTTTACAATTGCCGTACTGCTGGCTTTTGTTATGTACCCCATAATAAAAGGGCTGGATAGAATCCGTTGTCCGCGCGTTATTTCCATTTTGTTGGTGGTTTTTATTATTGTCACAGGAATGTACCTTTTTGGAATGATGCTTTTTACTTCCGGAAAAATGATAGTTGACCAGTTTCAAAATAACGAAACCCATTACGAAGAACGTTTAACCGAAATCTATATATGGGTAGCGCAAATATTCGAGCTTCCTTATGATGAAGATTTAAGTTTTATCGCTAACCTCTGGAGTCAATTGGGGATTCGTACATTTGTCCGCGACTTTACTTTTTACTTTTCCAATGTATCCGTCAAATTCGCATCTGCCGCTGTTCTGGTCGTTCTCTTTTTGGTATTCCTGTTAATGGAAGCCAGTTTCTTTAAAGAAAAACTGCTGGTTGCTTTTAACAATCGCAATGTGCGTATAGACCGTATAGGAAACGATATTATTACCCAGGTTTCGCGGTATCTGGGAGCCAAGTTCCTTATTTCTCTTGCTAACGGCATTATCTATGCCGTAAGTTTTTATTTTGTCGGATTTAAAGAATTTGCTTTAGTCTGGGGCGTTGTTCAATTTCTCTTAAACTTTATTCCAACTCTTGGCAGTATTGTTGCGGGTGTCGGCATTTCCCTTTTTGCGGTGGTTCAATTCTGGCCTAATCCCGTTCCTGTAATAATTGTTATCGCTATTATTCTGGTTGTAAACTTACTCCTTTGTAATATTTTAGATCCAAAAATTGTCGGCGATAACGTGGGAATATCTCCGTTAATGATTTTGGTTTCGCTGTCTCTTTGGGGTTATATTTGGGGATTTGCCGGCATGCTTCTGGCTGTTCCGATGACTGTTATTATAAAAATTATATGCGAAAACATTCCCATTATGGAACCTGTTTCCATATTTCTGGGTTCGCGAAAATCGGTTCTTGCAAAAAAATCGGAGAATGAAAAAAACGAAACGCAGTCATGACCGTGCCTTGTTATCCAGATTTTATTCCTCTGGACATTGATCTGAAAGACGCTTTACATCCGCGGCTTTCTTTAACGTCCGACGGCGTTTCAGAATTTTCTTTTTCCGGCCTTTATCTTTTTAGAAAAAAATACAATTACCGTATTTCGCGCGGCGAAAACGGCGGCTTTATAATTTCCGGCGAACAAAATACAACGCAGGGCCAAAAAACTTTTTTAAAAAAATTTTTTATGACTCCCTGCTGTGCTCCGGATTCAAAAACTTTAGATTCTCTTTTTGCCAGTCATGATTATTGGAAAAACATATCGGAGTCTGTGCTGTCCCCTGTAAGAGAAAAACTCGAAGAGCGCGGTTTTATTATAACAGAAGACAGGGATAATTTTGATTATTTGTATTACAGAAAAGATTTGGCGGAGCTAGCCGGAAAAAAATATCACAAAAAGAAAAACCATGTTAATAATTTTTTAAGCACTTATCCCAATCATGAACAGCGTCCCATAAGCGAACAATTAATTCCCGCAGCATTCGAAGTGCTGGAACAATGGCGGCAGGATTCACTTTTAAAAAATGATAACGAAGACGGAGATTACATTGCGGCAAAAGAAGCGCTGGAGCTGTTTAATCTGCTTGCATTAAAGGGCTCTGTTTTTTTTGTTGACGGAAAGCCCGCAGCCTTTTGCCTTGGAGAAAGCATCGCAAGGGGAAGAATGTTTGTTACGCATTTCGAAAAAGCAGTGAGCAGCTACAGGGGCATTTATCAGTTTGTAAACCAGGCGTTTGCCGCTTCTCTTCCAAACTTTTTTACCTTAATCAACCGCGAGCAGGATCTGGGAAACGAAGGAATGCGTCAATCAAAGATGACTTATCGTCCCTGCGATTTTGTGCGAAAATATACAGCGAGGTTATTATCATGACATATTTGACGGGTTTTCATGCAATAGAGGAAAGAATTAAATCGGCGAAGGCGAACGGCTTATCCTGCGGGCCGCTGCTTGTGGCAAAAGCTGGTCCGCGCGCAAAAGAGATAGTCACGCTTGCGGTTAACAATAAAATTCGTCTTGAACGAACCGGCGTATTCGAGCTGGACAAACTCGCGCCCGACAACCGCGGCATTGCTCTTCAGGTATCGGATCATGTATCCGCAGACAGCGGCGCGGATATAAGCCTTGAAACTTTTCTGGAAGAATTGGGTGACAAAAAAAACTCTCTTGTTTTAATTCTTGACGAAATAACCGATCCGCACAACTACGGCGCTATTCTTCGCTGCTGCGATCAATTCGCTGTAGATTTGGTAATCAGCCGTAACCGCCGCAACGCAAAACACGCGGCAGTTATTTCCCAAACGTCCGCAGGCGCCGTGTCATGGGTCTCGCAGGCAGAGACGCCTAACCTTGTCCGCGCAATGGAAGACCTTAAAGAAGCGGGTTTTTGGATTTACGGCGCCGACATGGACGGCGAACCTGTTTATAAAAAAGATTTAAGCGGCAGAACAGCGATTGTTCTGGGCGGCGAAGGTTCAGGCCTTTCCCGCCTTCTGTACGAAAAGTGCGACGGCTTTGCCGGAATACCATCGTCCGGCAGAATAGATTCGCTTAATGTTTCGGTAGCCGCAGGAATATTGCTGTACGAAATACGGCGGCAGCTAAGCAAATAAATATGAAGAAATTTATTTTAATTATCTTACCTGTTTTAATATTTATATCTTGTTTAGGACCAAATTCAAGATCATCTGCCGAAAAACCTTCTCCTTTTGGATTTACCCCATTTAATATGTCATTAAGTCAGCAGGAAGAAGGCAGTTACTTTCTATTAGTAAAAGACGAACGCACAGTTTCTTTGAACACTTACGAAAACGGAAAAATTACTGAACAAAAAACTTTTAATGTGCCGGAAAAACCAATAGTTGGAACTAATCAAAAAAATCTGTTCGTAATTATTGATGCCTCTAATAACACTATTATTATTTACGATATTCATACATCCAAAGAAACAAAATTATCTATTCCATACGATATAAAACCAAAAAATATTTTAATAAATGACGAAAATATATTTATCGGCGGGATGATAGGCAAGGAATTGCTTGTTCAATATCATTTTAAAAACGAAGAATGGTATCAGCTGGAAATCCCGGAAGAAGTTACCCTTTGGGGAAAAGCCATTGACGACCTGGTTATTAACGATAACTTTCTAATTGCTATTGATAATATTGTAATGCCAAAATATATATTATTTTATCACTTAAACTCAACAGGCAAACTTGTTTATTCGCACCACAGGTTATTAAAATATAATGGAACATACGAATATATATATAAAGGCAGAATTTCCTCCAAATATTTGGGATTATTATCTTCTACAGTTAGCGGTTATACAGGGGTATCTGAACATATTACTATTTACAGCGATCTTGATTTAAAAAACAGTTTTACAATTTCGTCAAAAGTAGGGAGAATAAGCAATTATCAAACACTTTACGATTATATGGCAATAACTGATTTTCAAATAGTTGGAGACAAATTATATATCGCCAATAGAAGAAACGGATTGGGTATTTTAGAAATTAAAGAGTCATATTTTAGAGAAAACCTAAATTCATATCGCAGATTTAATCATAATATAGATGCAAATAATATAAATTATATACAATATGTTAATGAAGAAGTGCTGCGTCTTACGTTAATTCCCAATGAAAGCAAAATGATATTAACAATAAGAAATACATCAGGATTAATCAGGCATGAAATTATAGAGTTATAGGGTTTTATGTACAAAATGGAAAATTGTCATATACCCCTTGACACAAATCCATCGATTTTATAGAGTTAAGGTACTTGGGGCTGTAGCTCAGTTGGCTAGAGCGCTTGAATGGCATTCAAGAGGTCAGGGGTTCAATTCCCCTTAGCTCCAAAGAATTTTCTATTCCAAATCCTTATGTAGTAAGGAATTGCCTACCCGA
>WQXE01000148.1 GCA_009784995.1 Treponema sp.
AAAAAGAATTGTTCTTTTTCCATATAATCTGAAACGGTCATCACTGCGATCAATTACTTCGCGGATATCTTTTACGCCGGATAAAACGGCGTTTAATTTTTCAAACGCGGCTCTTGTTGTATTCGCGATAACAGCGGCAAGAGATGTTTTTCCTGTACCTGGAGGTCCGTAAAGTATAATCGAAGAAAGCCTGTCGGCTTGTATAGCGCGGCGTAAAAGTCTGCCTTGCCCAACAATGTGATCTTGTCCTATTATGTCTTCCAAAGTTCGCGGGCGCATCCTGTCCGCAAGAGGACTGCAATCTTGTGTGTTATTTTTATTTTTTCCGGAAAATAATTCGTCCATTAAATACGTTTATTCCGGCACCGCGTTCCAACTAAAATCTTTTAAATGATCACGATACTCGTATGACCAAACACCATTTCTTTGAGTAGAAGCGAAAAGAGTTCTTTCCGGGTCAACGCCTGCTGGCGCCTGGATGATATGAGATAAAGGGTTTCTTCCAATTGTACTAATATAACGATCTCCGTTACTAACAGTTGATATGGTTGCTGTACCAGGTCTTACAAATTTCGAGCCTTCTATTATTCCTGAACCATCCAATTCAATTTCCGCGTAACCATAAGTAAAACCTGAACTGGTGGAATAATTTATATCCTGCCTTCCCGCTAGAAGAAGGTTAACCGTTTTGGTTGTATCTAAAGCTATTGCAAGGACTCCTGTAGCTCTTGTGTTATTGGAAAAATTACCAAAATCAGCTCCCGGTATTATTTCTCCTGTATTAATATTATATAAATTTCCATTGCGTGTTATTGCTACATTATAAGTTCCAAGATCAATTATACCCATAAAATCAGTAGGGAGCGCGGCATTATGTATGTTAGCTGGAATTGTATTTGTATAAATTCTACCTGCGCAAAGAAAATTATCTGTTACTCCTTGTAATTCATAATCCGCGTTTTCTATTATTGGATCAGTAGTACCCAATTTAAAAATTTTATATGTATTATCAGTTCTAAAACTATAAAATAAATCATTACCTAAAGCGTGAATTGAATGCGCGTTAATTCCTTCTAAAGTTGTCCAATCTCCGGCTGAAGTTGGATCAGCTTTATATTTAATAACGCCATTGATGTTCGTGCCTACAAGACATAACGCGTAAAGTTCACTAGTAGTCGCGGCAAGCTGCACGATTCTTCCGCCGGGATTTGTAAAATTAGTATTCCATATACTTTTATCACCTTCAATATAGTAACCGTAAAGATTGCTGCCGGACGCGACATACATAACATCATTTAAAACGGCAAAATTTGTAGGTGATCCTTTAATAAGAGGGTCTACCATTTTTTCCGCGAGTGAAATCATATGAAATATAGAATCATTGCAAGAGCCAAGAGCGAATATTACTAAAAGTAAAAATAAAAATCTATTAAACTTAAATGTTTTTGTCATTTGATTCACCATATTAAAAATGATACCTTGCCCCAAGTGTCAGATCCAAAAATAATCCGTGTATATTATTATCAGCTCTGAATTCAGGAAACCAGTATAGATTGGAAGAAAGCCCGAATGCCCAGTAAGTGGTTGTCCTGAAAAAAACCGAACCTCCGGCTTTCATATATAAACCAAAATAACCTTCGTCTTGGAAATTACGCCATGAAACGCCAATCGCGCCTGAAATTGGAAATTCAAAACGGTCTAATATAAACTGGGTTCCAAATTTTATTCCAAGCGGGATAATAAATAATGTTTCTCCGTTAATAACCGGCAGGAACATACCGGCGATTTCAGCGCCGATAAAAACGCTGGATGTTATATAATAATTTAAATTTAACGATCCTGTTCCTCCAATTGGCGGATCTATCTTACTGATATCACCGCCTTTTCCTAAAAAAGCGATAGGGAAAACAACTCCCAAAGATATTATAAATGACTGATCACCGGGGGAGTATAACTCATAATGATAATCATCCCAATCAGTTTCGGTTTCCGGATTATTAACCTGCGCCGAAAGTAAGACAGGTATACCAGTAAGGAGTACAATTAAAATTATGATCCATGCTTTTCGCATTAAAATTCCTTCTTAATTCTTAAATTACATTATTTCTCTACTTTATTCAACAACATACGGGATATACGGGTTACTGATTCGTATCGATTTCTGTCAATTCCTGTTAAGATTGCTTTCCATTGACATAAATTCAAGTAAAATGGGGTATCTTGTTAATAAATCCCCGTATTTTTCCAATTCATCAAAACGAAGCTGTGTTTCTATATGGTTTTCCGCTCTTCTGGCAAATGAAGCGGAGACAGCTTCACGCTGGCTAGCGAGGAAATCTTCATAAAGATTGCGAATTTGCCTGTAAAGAATAAAATCGGGAAACTTCGCGGTATGGATCGCGAGCGAAAAGTCATGAATTTCCGGGTATCTGTTTTTTATTTCTCTTTCCATTACAGTATCAGGATTACCTGATAATATATTTTCCAGCCGTATACTGTCTGTTGACGCTGATGAAAGAGTTCGTATTATTAAAAGTTCGATATCTTTCGCGTTATTTTTCAAGTAATTTTCTAAATCTTCCTGACCTTTAAGGTTGTGCTGTTCTACAAGCGCGATCAACATTTCAGGTTCAATTTTAAAAGCGATTTCTCCCCTTAGATTCCAGTTAAAATCAACATTCGCGAGACCAATGAAATTGGAATAAGTGTCTCCTGAAGGAAGCGAACTGTTATAATTGATTGGAAATCTGTAATAATCAAGGTCGAAAGTGGAGATATGTACATTTGTTGGTATTAATTTATACCAAACCCAGCGGAATTCTCCTGAACGTACTATAACCGGATCAATTCCATGTGTTTTTGAACTTATAACGCCGAATTGTCCCGGCGGAACAGAAAACTGCACCCACCCGAAGAAAAACCCTACGCCAGCCAGAATTATCAATATTAATAGTGTGATTAAAAACTTTTTCATACTATAATATGATATACATATTTTGATTTTTTTGCAATATCGCGTTTTGGAGAATGAACATTGACAACTGAAAATATAGAAATAACAGAAAGAGAAAAAGCAAGAAAAAACCTGGAATACAAGAGCTTTTCCGCGTGGATTTTACTGCTTTCCTTTATGGCATCAATCACTATTTTAATTATTTATTTTGGTGAAGTTGATTTTTCCGATGAAACATTATATATGCTTCTTATGGTTCTTAGGTATTCCGCTTTTATTGTAAGCGTATGTTCATTATATAAATTTATCCTGAATATTTATCGTACTATTCGATACTCAAAAAGATTTTATTTAAAAAAAATCATAATATTTTTATTGTTTACTATTTACGGTATAACCATTATCTTTTTTAGTATGTTCATTGTCGTGATTTCCGGGGGAACAGGATGAAAAAACTTTTCGCTTTACGGGGTGCTGTTCAGTGTGAAAATACAGTTGATGATATTTGCCTAAGAATAACTCAAATGTATGACGAACTGCTTTTAAAAAATAACCTGGAAGAAAAAGATATTGTCTCTGTAATTTTTTCCATTACAGGCGATCTTGATATTATTAATCCATGTACCGCGTTGCGTAAAAGCGGGCGGGCAGGGGAGTTATCGTTATTTTCAACACTCGAACCTGAAAGTAAAAATTCCGTTGAGCGGATTATCAGGGTTATCATTCATTGTTATTTGGATGAAGACGCGGTTTTAAAACATGTTTACATAAACGGCGCCGAAGTCCTGCGCCCAGATAGAGCCAAAATTTTAAATTAACTTTATAGAAAAGAAAATCACGCGGAGACGCGGAGAACGCAAAGAACGCAAAGTTGTTGTCCGAATATTTTTCATTAATAATATAAATCTTTGAATATCCACATAGATTTTTTGTTTTTAATGTAATATATCGAACTAATACTCTGCGTACTTCGCGCCTTTGCGAGAACAAATTCTCTTTAAAGTAAATTCATGTAATTTTTATTACTGTTCAAGTCCTAAAATATCCCAGACTTTTTGGGTTTCCTGTCCTATGCGCCAAAAACCGATTGCTCTTACATTCATGGATTTAAGCATTTCAAAACGTGTTGATAACGAAATCTCATCTTCGAAATAAACTTTAACAGAAACGTTTGCAACATAATCGAATGTCGGGATTCCATTTTCTCTTCTAACTTGAGCATTGTAAGTGTTAATTAATCTTTCTGTTGTTGAATGTATTAAAGCCCTGTGATGATTTGTGTCAACCCAGGCTCTGCCGTAAAATGGAATGCCCATGACAAGTTTTTCAGGTCCTATTACGCGCATTGAATATTCTGCGACACTTCGGCTCCACCTTATACTTGAAACGGGTCCGGCAGGACCGCCTCCCCAGTGTTCGTCATACCCCATAACAAAAATGCGGTCGACAAGCGGTTTTATTTTTTCATAATCATATACATCGTTTGCCAATGTTCTTGTACGCGCGTAAAGAGCGATGGTTAGCATTTTATTACTTGGAAGTCCTGCTCGCAGTTCTCTAAGAAACGATAAAAACGCTTCGCCCGATCGCGGCGGTATATTTTCAAAATCGATGTTAAG
>WQXE01000149.1 GCA_009784995.1 Treponema sp.
CTCTGGCAGGTTTCCGGCAGATCAAACGCTCAATATATTGAAAGGGTATCCTACGACATATACTACCTGCAAAGCTGGTCAGTTTGGCTTGATTTATGGATAATTTACAAAACATTTATTGTAGTTATCAGCGGAAAAGGCGCGTACTGATTGACAAAGTATCGATAATTTTATAACATAACAATACTTGGGGAGTTTCCAGAGTGGTCAAATGGGGCAGACTGTAAATCTGTTGGCTCAGCCTTCGAAGGTTCAAATCCTCCACTCCCCAATAATTGATAATAATTTCCTTACCTCACCAGTACCTGAAATCATCTGTGTAAAGTACTCTTCTACTCTTGAGCCTAAAGCCGATTCGTATAAATCCAAGCCAAACAAAGAAGAATTAGAAAGTATTGGTTTTAATTTATTGTGAATGTCTATTTGGCATTGACCTAGTTTAATACCTTCAAGATCGGATTTAAGACTTTCATACAAAGGATCAGGGCTTACTTCAAAGGGATTACCATTATCATCAATTCCCAATAGATAACGCAGCCAACCTGCAAATACTAATGGTATAAACTTTAGTTCTTTAAAGTCTTTACCTAAAGCCTTGTATGCTTTTAGAGTGCCGCCAAAACGAACAGGAATCTTTTGGGATGAATCTGTAGCGATTCGCTGCGGTGTATCAGGTAGAAACGGATTTGGAATACGGACATTAATAACTTCGTCAATAAACTTTTTTGGATTAATAATTTGTGGATCAATTACAACAGGTAAACCTTCTTTGTAACCGATACCTTTTGCCAATTTTAAAAGATCGGGATCTTTAATCGCCGCGTTCATTCTTTTGTAACCGAGTAGGCAGCCAAAAATCGCTAAAGCCGTATGTATGGGATTGAGGCATGTGCCTACTTTCATTTTTTCTACTTTTTCTACGGTTTTTCTATTTGTAAAAAATATACCGGTTTTTTCAAGAGGCGGTCTTCCGTTAGGAAATGAATCTTCAATTACAAGGTACTGGGTTTCTTCCGCGTTTACAAAAGGAGCGATAAGAGTATTTTTTCCCGCGATTGTACTTTGCATATCATCCAATCCCAATTCTTCAAGTTTTTTTTGCACCTCACGATCGGGACCGGGTGTTATTTTGTCGATCATGGTACAGGGAAAGGAGAGCTTTTTGGGGTTACAAATATAATCCATAAAAGCTGAATCAACAAAGCCTTTTTCGATCCAGCTTTTGGCGAATATTTCTATAATAGCAAATAATTTATCTCCATTATTCGAACAATTGTCCATACTTACAAGCGCGAGCGGAAAACAGCCTTTCGCATAACGTTCAAAACAAAGAGCGGTTATACGTCCCGGAAAACTTTTTGCCATACAAGGAGCGGAGTTTAAGTCATCAGCAATTTCCGGTAAATATTCATCGTTTGTATTTATAAGATTATATCCCTTCTCCGTAATTGTAAAACTAACCATCTGCAATGATGGGTTTGTAAAGATATTTTTAAGAGTATCATAGTCGCAGTCCATCCCAAGATATGAAGCTATACTCGCGATAACTTTTTTATCTGTACTGCCGTTTGATTTTAACGTAACAAGTAAAGTTAGATCATCAAAACGGTTAAAACATTTTTTTATTGTTTCTTTGTCATAACGTACCGCTACTACTAAACCTGCTGTTTCTAATCCCTTTTCAAGCAACTCTTGATACAAAACCGCGGGAAAAGCGCGGAAAATATTTCCCGCTCCAAAATGAAGCCACTTTGGAGTTGTAAGGGCAGCGTTTATCGATTTTTGGCGATCAAAGTCTGGCAAACTTATATCAACATCTTCCCAAAACTTTTTTTCTTTTAAAGATTCATTATTTAATTTCATAATTTCTCATCGATATACATTTTTTTAATTAAAATAATTTTTAGCATTTCCAAAAGAAATATCCTTTACAATTTTTTCCAGTTTTTCCTGATCCTGCGGATATTCTCCGTTTTCCACCCATTTACCTATAAGATTACAAAGAATACGGCGGAAATATTCATGCCTCGGATAAGATAAGAAACTGCGGCTGTCTGTAAGCATACCTACAAAAGCCGGAAGAACACCGTTATTCGCGAGAACGCGTATCTGCTCTTCCATGCCATCTTTGTTATCACAAAACCACCATGCTGTTCCAAGTTGTATTTTTCCTTTTATATCATTTTCCTGGAAACCTCCCATTATCGTAACAAGCGGATAATAATCTTTTGGATTTAATGTATAAAGTACAGTTTTTGGTAAAGAAGATTTTGTTCCAAATGATTCAATTTTATTTAAAAGCGCGGCAAGGTTAACACTCATCAATTGATCGGATACATAATCATAACCTGTATCAGGTCCTATACTTTTAAACATTCTATTATTTACATTTCGCAATGCGCCAAGATGAAGCTGCATCACAATGCCGCGATCTGAATATAATTTAGCGAGACCGCAGAGTATCTTTGTTTTGTAAGCGTCAATTTCTTCTTTTGTAATCTCTTTACAATTCATTGCGTTTTTAAATGTTTTATCAATCTTTCTATCTGAAGTTAAACAAAAAGGTACATATTCCAAAGCATGATCTGATGAGCGGCATTCATTTTCAATAAAGAAATCAAGCCGTTTTTCCAAAGCTAAAAGTACATCATCTATCGATTTAATTTTAATTCCGCTTGTTATCGATAAAATATTTATATAATCCTTAAAACCACCTTGTCCTTGAACATTAATATTCAAAACTTTATCAGGGCGAAAAGACGGAATTACTTTTGTTGATATTTTACCAATTGGCGCTGTTCCTTCATTAATTGACCGATGATGTTCTAAAGAATCACAAGGATCATCAGTTGTTCCTACAGCATATACATTAAACTTTTCAAAAATACCTTTAATAGATAATTCGCTTTTTTTTAAAAGCGTGTTTGCTTTTTCCCAAATTGAAGGAGCGCTTTTTTCTGTTAAAGGTTCATAAATACCAAAATACCTTTGAAGTTCAAGATGTGTCCAATGATACAGGGGATTACCAATCAGATTTTCAACTGTTTTTGCCCATACCAAAAATTTCTCATAAGAAGGCGCGCTACCTGTTATGAAATATTCATCAAAACCCATAGCGCGCATCATTCGCCATTTGTAATGATCCGCTCCAAGCCAAATTTCGCCAAGATCGTCGAATTGTTTATTTTGAGCGATTAATTCGGGAGAAAGATGGCAATGGTAATCATAAATTGGCTCATCCTTTGATGTGTTAAAAAGATTACGAGCTGTTTCTGTTTCCAGTAAAAAATTATCATCTATAAAGGGTTTTGTCATAAAAATCTCATTAATATTATACCATATCTTTACAAATTACCAAAATAATATGTACGATTTATTAAATATCTGATATAATGGAACGTTAGGGAGTTTTTAAGCAATGAAAAAGCTAGGCGGTGTATTCGCTCCGCACTTCAAAAATACGGACAAATTTGTCCCTGTAATATTACCTGTGCCAACAGAAGTCAAACTGCCGATGAGTATGCATTCCGGTACCCCCGCGAACCCAATTGTAAAAGTTGGAGATTATGTCAAAGTGGGACAATTAATTGGCGAAGCTGTGGGGACTGTTTCATCACCTGTTCACGCGAGTGTTTCGGGTACGGTAAAAAGTATCGATACCTTAGACAGCCTTAAAGGAGAAAAAGCGACATCCATAACGATAACTTCAGACGGCACTCAAACTATGTGGGAAGGTATCTGCGCGCCGCAAGTTACCAATTTACAAGAATTCCTTGAAGCTGTGCGAAATTCGGGCGTTGTAGGTCTTGGCGGAGCCGGATACCCTACCGCTCCAAAGTTTACTTTAAAAGATTATAGCAAGCTCGATTATATCTTGATAAACGGAGCTGAGTGTGAACCGTATATTACATCAGATACAAGAACGATGGTAGATTATACTGCCGAGATGTGGGATGGCGTTCTTATGATGAAAGAATTTCTAAAACCCAAAAATATAATTATTTGCATCGAAAATAATAAACCGCAGCCAATCAAAAAGTTTAAAGATCTTTGCGCAAATATCGAAGGTGTTTTTGTTCGTGTGCTTCCATCAACATATCCGCAGGGTGAAAGAAAAGTTTTGGTTTATAATGTCACAGGACGAATTGTACCTGAAGGCGGACGTCTTCCCGATGTCGGTTGTATCGTTGTTAACTGTACGACTGTTACAACTTTCGCGAAATATATAAAAACAGGGTATCCACTTGTTTCAAAATGTATAACAGTAGACGGCTCCGCTGTAAAAAATCCTAAAAATGTTATTGTTCCGCTTGGCACTTCTGTTCGCGATCTATTGGAATTCTGTGGCGATATGATTTCTGAAGGTAATTTAAATGACGATATAAAAAAAGTTTTACTTGGCGGTCCTATGATGGGTGCCGCGATTCCAAACCTTGATGTTCCTATTGTAAAAATAACAAACGCTGTTATCGCGTTTTCGGCGAAAGATTCAAAACCGCCAGAACCTACAACCTGTATAAAATGCAGCCGTTGTATTTCAAATTGCCC
>WQXE01000150.1 GCA_009784995.1 Treponema sp.
CCTCATTCTGTTTGCGCTTAAACCTGTAGACGCTATATTAATCGAACTAAAAATTCCCAACGTAAAGCTCCTAGCCTCTAAGTACCTTGTTAATTTGACTGAACTCAAAAGCCGCTGCCTGTGCAAAAAGTGGGTAACTCATCTGGTTTTGGGTCGCGAGCATGAATTCCTGTTCAGGGTCTACATTGTTTCCGTTATTGTTATATGTGCTTACATAATCCAAAACTCTTCGAATTTGCACATCACGGTAATCTCTTTCTTTGAAATTAGGAAAATGTTTTTCATGAGTCATTGTTATTTCCAGAGCGGGTCTTTTATTTTCTGAATCAAGCGCACGTTTAAGTTCACTTTCAAAATTGACAATAGACCTTTTATAATTGGGAACATCGGCGTTAGCTATATTATTGGCAATTACCTGTCGGCGAACTGTGCTGGCATCCATCGCTCTATGGAGTAAATCTATTGATCTCGCAAATGTATTCATAAAATACTTCTCCCTATTCAAATTTCGGTAAATTTGCTAAAAAACTGTAATAACCTACAGAATATACCTGCCCAAATCCTGATCTTTAACGATATCTATCAATTTTTGGTTGACATAATCTACAGTTATGTCAATATTCGCGGGCGCTATATCAGACGCTTCAAACGAAAGTTCTTCAAGTAAAGTTTCCATTATTGTATGAAGGCGCCTTGCTCCGATATTTTCCAGCTTTGAATTGACTTCCGCCGCTAGAGCCGCCAAATGTTCGATGGATTCCGGAGAAAAAACAATTTTTACATCTTCTGTACCAAGCAGTTCTGTATATTGCCTTATAAGAGCGTTTTTTGGCTCTGTTAAAATGCGCAGGAAATCATCTTTTCCTAATGAATCCAACTCTACCCTTAACGGGAAACGACCCTGTAATTCGGGGATTAAATCCGAAGGCTTGCTTACATTAAACGCTCCCGCGGCGATAAAAAGAATGTGATCGGTATTAACAGGTCCCCATTTTGTGTTTACTGTGGCGCCTTCGACAATTGGCAGGATGTCGCGCTGAACACCTTCTCGGCTTACATCAGGACCTCCACCCCTGTCGCCTTTTACAGCGATTTTGTCGATTTCGTCTATAAAGATTATGCCTGTTTCTTCTACTCTTTGGCGTGCTTCTTCGCTTACCTTGTCACGGTCTACCAGTTTTTCCGCTTCTTCGGCTTTTAATATTTCCCGCGCTCTCGCGACTGTAACAACTTTTTTCTTTTTTCCGCCGCCAAAAAAACCAGCGAAACCTGAAAGCGTCGATTCCAAATCTTCCATATTGCCGCCCATCATTTCGATCGAGGGGAATTGAGGGTTTTGATTTATCATAAGTTCTACTGTTCTTTCTTCAAGTTTTCCTTCTTTAAGCATTTTTCGCAGTTTTTCTCTTGTCGCTTTAAATTTGTCATTCGCTTCCGGTTTTATTTCTTCTTCGGTTTCCAATGGTTCATTTAAAAGTTCCGGATTTTGCTGATCCTGTTCTTGTTCCGGATTTTTATTATTAAAGACCGGTATTCCCAATTGCAATGTTGTAGCGATAATACTTGAATTGGAATTTTCGGGGTTAATCGAAAAAGTTCCCATAGGACGCACTACAGGACCACCTTTTTGTTTTGGTTCTTTTTGTTTTTTATTATTGGTTGGAAGCAACAGATCGAGTAACGCCTCTTCAGCGCGTTTTTCCGCCTCGACAGTTACCATTTCTTGCATTTCCTGTTTTACCATTTGAAAACCGGCAGCCATTAAATCGCGTACCATGGATTCAACATCGCGTCCAACGTAACCGACTTCCGTATATTTGGTAGCTTCTACTTTTATAAAAGGAGAACCCGCGAGTTTCGCGAGACGGCGGGCAATTTCTGTTTTTCCTACGCCTGTTGGACCTATCATTAAAATATTTTTAGGCGCTATATCTTCGCGTAACTCAGGATCAAGTTTTAATCTTCTGATACGGTTTCGAAGCGCTACAGCGACCGCTCTTTTAGCGTTCTTCTGACCTACAATATACTTATCCAACTCCGATACAATTTCTCTTGGTGTAAGATCACATTTCTGTTCTGTTAATTGTTTGTTTTCGCTCATGTTAATTCCTCTAATGTTATTTGCATATTTGTATAAATGCAGATGTTACCTGCAATCTGTAAACTCTTTTCCGCTATTTCCGCGGCGCTAAAATTACTGCCTTCCAAAAACGCCAATGCCGCCGCGTACGCGTAATTTCCTCCCGAACCTATAGCGAGAGCGTTTTCCGCGGGTTCGATTACATCACCTGTACCGGAAATTAATAATGTCTTTGAAGCGTCAGCGACCAAAAGTAAAGCTTCCAGTCGTCTTAAAATGCGATCCATTCTCCAGTCTTTCGCCAATTCCACAGCCGCTCTCGCGAGATCACCTGAATATTCTTTTAATTTTCCTTCGAATCTGTCAAACAATGTAAACGCGTCCGCGGTCGCGCCGGCGAACCCGCATAAAACTTTTCCATCCATAAGGCGGCGTACTTTTTTAGCGTTGTTTTTCATAACGGTATGACCCATTGTTACCTGTCCGTCTCCCGCCATCGCGACTTTGCCGTCCTTTCTTACGGCAATTACTGTTGTTGAATGTATTTCAGGTCTTTCTCTCATTTGTTTACTCCTTTCGCAGGCCTCCCTTCGGTCGGCGTGCGTATAGAATTATATTTATTATGCCGCGTTTCCGCGGCTTTCGCATGAGGATGCGAATCCATGTATGTTTTTTTCATTTTTTCGATACTAACATGCGTATAACGCTGTGTTGTTGAAATACTCGAATGTCCGAGCATTTCCTGAACTATACGAACATCACAGCCTGAGTTTACCAAATGTGTAGCGAAGCTGTGACGAAGCGAGTGCGGGTGTATATTTTTTCCAAGTGTTGAATGTGACGCGTAACGGGAAATAATCCAGCGTACACCTGGAATTGAAATTGGTTTTCCTTTGCTGTTTATAAATAGCGCGTAATTTTTTTCGTTAATACCGGCTGTTTTTAAACGTTCTTCTCTTTTTGGAAGATATTCTATTATCGCTTCTTTCGCTTCATCAGAGAAAAATACAAAACGCTGCTTGCCGCCTTTTCCTGTAATTTTAGCTTCATCAAATTTAGTTGATATGTTTGACATTGTAAGTGTAACGATTTCTCCTATGCGAAGCCCGGCGGAATACATTGCCATAATAAGCGCTTTATCTCTTTCGGGCCATAAAATACCGGCAGATTCAGGAAGGGAGGCGAAATCCGCCATTTCATTTTCCCATAAAACATTCGGTATTCTAACAGGTGTTTTAATATTTTTTAAATTTGAACATGGATTGTCGGCTCTTTTATTAAACCTAACCATCCAGCGGTAAAATCCGCGAATTGACGACAGACACCTGTTAACGCTTGTGGCTGCCATTTTTTCCGCTGATAAATCCGCTATAAAACTTTGTACTTCATAAGGAGCGGCATTTTGAATGTCAATGTTGTGATTATCGCAGTAATTGGCGTAACGGTAGAGATCATTTCCGTACGAATCAAGCGTCCGCGCCGAGCAACCGCGCACCGCTTCTAAATACGAAAGATATTCATTAACTAAATTAAACTCCGTGACTCCGTGACTCCGTGACTCCGTGTGATTCATTTTCGATAAATTCACTATTCGTCTCCATCCGCGCTGTGTAAATAATCACAATCGGGGTTTATGCAAACCTTGTGCGCGCCATTTTTTTTGTCATATTTTTCTACCATAAAGAAATTGCACTTTGGACAATTTTGATTTATCGGTTTAAAATGACTGATAAAATCACAATCCGGATATTTTGTACATCCGTAAAATTCTTTTCCCCTGCCTTTTGTTTTTCTAGCGATAATATCACCATCACATTTTGGGCATTTCGCGAGAGGTACAGACTTGGTATTTCTGCATTCGGGAAATCCTGAACACGCGAGGAAATATCCAAAACGTCCCAATTTTTTCATCATTGGTTTTTCGCATTTTTCGCATACAAGGTCTGTTACTTCGTCCAAAGTTCCCTTGTATGATTCAACAGTTTTTATTACTTCGTCTACTGTATCTTTAAACGGATGCCAAAACTCTTTTATCATTTCGGGCCAGCTGACTTTATTTTCTTCGACTTCGTCCAGTTTTGTTTCCATTGACGCTGTAAAATCAACATCAACATAAAGCGGGAAATGTTCTACCAAAACTTCATAAATTAATTTTCCCAAAACAGTAGGAACAAGCTGTTTGTTTGAGCGCGTAACATAATATCGATCCAATAATACAGAAATAATCGAAGCGTAAGTAGAAGGACGGCCTATACCTTTTTCTTCCAGAGTTTTTACAATAGAAGCGTCCGAATAACGCGCGGGTCCCTGGGTAAAATGCTGTTCACTTCTGAATTTTTCTACCTTTACATTATTGCCTAATTTTAACGAAGGATATGAACCGCCGTTTTCATCTTTTGATGAAAGAAGCTTAACAACTTTGTAAAAACCTTTTTCGATAAGTTTGGTACCGCTAAC
>WQXE01000151.1 GCA_009784995.1 Treponema sp.
GAGTTTATTCAGGGAATAAAACAGGTATTGAGTCACGCGTGGAGCGAAGACAGCGAAAATGCCGAAGAACGTTTTGCCGCGCTTCGCAAGTTGGTAGAGCGCCTTTCAAGTCAGGAGCCTGAGCAAAAACGCTGGCGGGAATCTGTGCTTGATGTTCGCCAGCACGTTGAGTTCATCGGACGTGAAATTGATGAAAGCGGCATTGAAGTTGAAATTTATCGCAGCGGAGCAGGCAAGTCAGGCGGGCAGCGGCAAAAGCTTGCGACGACTTGTTTGGCTGCCGCTCTTCGATACCAGCTTGGCGGAAATGATCATGGCGTTCCAATGTATGCTCCTGTTGTTTTGGATGAAGCGTTCGACAAAGCGGATAATGAATTTACAGCGCTTGCCATGAATATTTTTAATAATTTTGGTTTTCAAATGATCGTAGCAACACCCCTTAGATCTGTGATGACTCTTGAACCGTTTATTGGAGGCGCGTGTTTTGTTGACATAAAAGATAGATTTACATCCAGTGTTTTATTTATCGAATATGATAATGAACAGCAGCGTTTGAATCTTCCGTCAAACTCATAAGGAGTTTTATATTGAAATACCCTGATGACATTCGAGAACTTTTAAAACGAAAGTTTAAAAATAACCACAAGGAATGGCTGAAGGCATCTGTATCTGGTTTTGCGGAATCTGAATTGCCTTTTGAAATCAATATTGATATACCGAAGGAGCAGGATGCGCTGCGGCAGCCGGAAAACGCGCGTTTATGGATTTCTGAATGGAAAAATTGGCGAGGCAGCGGTTCTCTTGTTTGGAGTGAACGCCGCTGGCGATCTCTTGGAACACAAACTGTTCCGCGGAAATTATTATTAACAAGTTATGATGATGTTGTTTCATGGATAGGAGAAACGGCAAGGTGGACACGCGCTGTTGATCGTTTTAAATCATTGGTTCAGCGCTGGTCTGTGTTAAACGAAATTCTGCCAAAGTACTTTAATGTTTTGGCTGATTACGATGAAACCGATTTTTTGCGTCTTTGTGATATATTGTCGTGGATAGAAAAAAATCCCAATTCAAATCTTTACATCAGGCAAATACCTGTTGCCGGCATCGACAGCAAATGGCTTGAATCACGAAAAAATCTTTTTAGTGAATTGGTTGCGGCGATTTTTGGCAATAATTCCAAGGCTAGTGATTTTTACAAATACTGCGGATTAAAACCACTGCCGCAGTTGATTCGTATGCGTATTTTAGATTCAAATCTAAGAAAAAGTTTTGCGGGACTTGGCGACATAACTGCTCCTTTGGAAGAATTGTTAACCCTTGAAATTACACCCTCTTATGTATTTATTGTCGAAAACATTCAAACAGGACTCGCCTTTGAAGACATGACTGATTCTATTGTGATCATGGGATTAGGATATGGCGTTGATGTTTTAGGAAAAATCCCCTGGCTTCGTAAAACGCGATGTATTTATTGGGGAGATATTGATACTCATGGTTTTGCCATTCTTAATCAAGGCAGAACATACTTGCCCGGAATGGAATCAATTCTCATGGATGAATTTACACTTTTTTATCATCAAAGGTTATGGGTAGAAGAAAAAGATCAAAACACATCGGCTGAACTGCCTTTACTCACTGATGCAGAGCAAAAAGTTTTTCAATCACTTAAGAGCAATGTCTGGGGACAAAATATACGTTTGGAACAAGAGCGGATTTGTTGGGATGTTGCGCGAGAAGTATTACAAAGAATTGTTGTTAAATAATATAATTACTTTTTCAATCAGCGATACTGCTTCATTATATTCGCCGTTTAATTTGTATTTCAAAATCTGCCTGATATTATCACCGATATCATCGCCGATTTTATCGCCGATATCGAGAGGAAAAACCATATTTTTTAATTTTTTTGAAATTTCACTTATAACACCGGCATCGTAATCTTCAAAAGCTTTTTTTAGCCTGATAAGATCAGATTTAACAATATTTATATCTATGGGTGTACCGCCGGTTTTATTCCGCGTTACTAACAAAACTTCTCGTATATTATTTAATAAAGTATCAAGATTTGTTAAAAACGCGCTGGTGTTTTCATATATATAATTCGTGTCCAAACGCTGCCCCGCCATTTCCAAAGAATTCGCGGCGTCGGATATACTGTCCGCTCCGATATTGGCTGACGCGCTCTTGAGCGCGTGGATATGCGTCGTAAACAAATCCAGGTTTTCATTTTTTAAACAGTTTTGTATTTCTGATGTTTTGGAAATGCTGTCATCACAAAATACAGAAAGAGCGTTTAGGTAATTGTTAACTTTTCCGCCTATCATTTCCAGACCTTTGACCGTGTCGATTCCTTCTATATTTAACATAACATTAGTTTTGTCTGATGAAACTGCATTGTGAAGTTGAGATGCGTTTACTTGCTGTTTTTCTTTGGGAAGCCACTTGCCAAGAATTGTCTTAAGTTTAATTGTGTCAATTGGTTTCGACAGAAAATCGTTAAAACCATTCGCGATTAACATTTCTTTTGTGCCCGATACGGCGTTGGCAGTAAACGCTATAATGGGAACATTAGTATATCCCATTGCCCTGATCCGTGTTGTAGCTTCAATGCCATCCATTTCCGGCATCATTTGATCCATAAAAAGAATGTCGTAATGGACTGCTTTTACCGCCTCGATTGCTTCCGCGCCGCCGGAGCATAAGTCTATGTTCATATTGTATGGCTGCATTAACCCCTTTGCTACAATGAGGTTTGTGTTTATATCGTCAACAATCAGTACTTTGGCGTCAGGAGCCGAGAAATCCGCCGTAGAATTCTTATTAGCAGATTTTTTATTAAAAGAGCGAGTATAACTGTCACAAACACCATTAAGAATATTTGCCACCGGAATAGAAAAAATCGGCGTGGTTAATACATTGATGTTTTGTATTGAAACAATTTCTCCAAACTCCGCGATAAGGACAATCTTTGCTTCGGTTTTAGCATCGCCGTATATATCCTTCACACTATAATACAGAGCAGCCGCTAAAAACACAAATGAGTACCTATTATTAACAAGCTCATCGCCAAACTCTGAAGCGGATGAAACTGTTTTGTGTTTTAAACCTAAATTATTTAAAGTATTTATGATAGAGTTAATACGGATTTCGCATTGTTCAAAAACGAGTACGTTATGATCTTCAGGGTGGCTGACTTGTATTAGTTTTTTATGATCCAAAACTTCTTGCGGTAAAGTAACTGTAAAGACCGAGCCTTTGCCGATTTCTGAGTCGACATGAATATTTCCGTTCATAACATTAACAAGGCTGTTGGTAATAGCTAGACCCAGTCCTGTACCTTCACTGTCCTTGTTCTTTTTTATGTCAAACCGGGCAAACTCTTCAAAAAGTAATTTTATGTTTTCTTTTTTTATACCCCTGCCGCTGTCTTGAATTTTTATGATTAGATTAAACTGGTTATCATTTATAATTTCTCCCTTAACCGAAAGTGACACGTATCCTTTTTCTGTATACTTTACAGCGTTGCTCAAAAGATTTAGCATTACCTGACGTATCCTTACCGCGTCGCCTTTTAAAATACTTGGCATATTACTGTCGATGTCCGCCATAAAACTCAAGCGGGAATCCAATGCCGTCGGCTTTATAATGTTGATTACGTCGCTGATTAGCGATGACAATAGATAATCCTCTTTTTGTACTTCCAATTGACCGGTTTCTATTTTTGAAAAATCCAGAATATCATTAATTATATCAAGCAGATTTTCGCCGGCTTGTTTTATAGTTGAAACAAATTCCACGGCAGCTTCGGGTAACTCTTCGCGCAAGGATAATTCCGACATCCCTATAATCGCGTTCATAGGTGTGCGTATTTCATGGCTCATACGCGCAAGAAAATCGCTTTTTGAACGGTTTGCCTGCTCCGCTATCTCTTTTTTCGCGGTGATTGTTTTATTCAAACTGATCTGCGTATCAATATTCATTCTGCTGATTTCCTGACGTTTTTTAAGCGTACGAAGCTCACGCGTCAGTTTATTTACTTCCATCTCGGCGGCTTGATATTTTACAAGCAACTCATTGTATTTTTCTCCGCCGTCGAAATGCTCATGACTCCCTTCGGTCGTCGAGCTTAAGGAAGTTGATATATTTGCCGCTTGCGCGGCTTGCGCATCCAATGTTTTCTCCGCTCTTAAATAATAAGAATTACCATAGAATAATTATGAAACCGGTTATTCAAAATACTTTTATTATTTATAACAGGGCATATCTCTCCGCCGGAATAACCCAGCATAAACGGGATTTCCTGCTTTATCGTATCCTTCGCTATTTGCAATTCGGCATTATCCTCGTTGGTTCCTGACAGTATCATCTGCCGTGAGGCGCAAGAGAATAAAATTACACCGTTTACATCCGATAGTTTATTTAGCCGTTCAATTTCGTTTCGTGATGTTAACTTAATGCTTTCCGAATCAAAATTAAGAAAATGAAATGTTGAACCTTCTGTGACATCACCGCCGAACAGCGC
>WQXE01000152.1 GCA_009784995.1 Treponema sp.
ATGCTAAACAAACAAAAACAGCCAATAATATTAGCATAATCATTAATAATTCTTATTTTCAGGATTTTACTGAATTTGAAAATGCTTTAATGCTTGTAGCATCAACGTCAACTTTATCATTGTTACAGGATAATGTGTCAAATAAAAATGATGCAAAAAAATTATTTTTTGATGTTTTTGACCAATATGAACATAGACATATTTTAAATATTAGAAACGCTCAATGGTTTAAAGATAAAAACATTTCAATAACTGATAATGGGATAATTATCAATCAATGATGAAATTTTTTATTGTTGACAGATGTGAGACGATATTGAACAATCTTGGCTGGAGGATAAATTAATGAAATTTATTACAGTAAGGGATTTTAGATCTTCATCTGCCAGCATATGGAAATCATTGCCAAAAGAACAGGAAATGATTATCACTAATAATGGCAAACCTATTGCTTTACTTACTCCATTAAGCGATCGGAATCTGGAAGAAACACTTTCCACTATTAGAAGAGCAAAAGCAATAGATGCGGTTAAAATGATACAACAGGAATCAATAAAAAATAAAACAAACATTATAACAATGGAAGAAATAAATAATGAAATAGAAATATCAAGGAAAAAAATGAAAGTAATATTGGATACTAATATTATTGTTACAGCAAAAGAATTTATTTTGGTGACAGGCGGCATGTTTCCAAACAACTAACTAACCTCTAGCTCGCATTTCGCTTTCAAAGCCCCTTTTTGCCGCTTAGCTGTATAGCCTTTTGGATAATTTTTTTGAAATATTCACCTTCGCGGGTTGTAAGCCCTGCGCGGCAAATGACATCCCGCAGGAAATCCGCCTGTTCGTCTCTATTTTGTATTTTATAAAAACCTAAACCCGCGAAAGTATCTGTAATCGAACCGACAAGCCTGTTAGCGTCAGCCTGGTTCATTGTCGTCCATTCACCCTTTACGGAATTCTTCTGTTCCAAAGCCAAAAAAAATTCATAAACATAAATCAACACGGCATGAGACAGGTTTAAGGAAGGCTGCGCGTCTGAAACAGGGATATGCGAAGCGAAATTACACAGTTTAAGCTCGTCTTCATCAAGCCCTGTCCTTTCATTGCCAAAAACGATAGCCGCTGTACCTTCACGTTCCAAAAGCCAGGCTGCCAGTACCCTGGGTGTCATTGTTATATTTTTGCGTCCATGTCCGCGCCTGCGTGTGGTTCCAACGACTACCGAACAATCCGCAACCGCTTCGGCAAGGGTATCGAAGTTTTTGGCGCTTTCCCATATATCCCCGGCGTTAACGGCTCTTTCGTAGATTTTATCTGTATCCAGGCTTTGTGGAAGAGCCGCTAACCGCAGCTCGAAAAGCCCCATATTTTTCATAGCTCTGCAAACAGCCCCCACATTGCCGCCTTCCGATACGCGACAAAGGACTATTTTTACATCTTGTAGCAACATATCAAATTATATCATTTTTTAACGGTTGGTTGACAAAAATTCTTAAAATTTGTATGATTAAGCGGATAATTCTCTTTGCTCGCTGCGAGAGGATAAATTCGTTGTACCCATTTTGGTACAATTAATTAAGGAAGTGACATGGCTAACAATGATATCGTTCCAGGGTTTGATGATGAGAAAGATGACAGTCTCAAAATAAAGCTCGACAAAGTTGATGACGCTCCAAGATGTCTAATGTTAACTTTGACAGGTTACATCGACACATATAATTCCAACTTCTTTCAAAAGCGTGTGCAAAAAGCGATTGAAGGCGGTTTTGTAAGATTAATATTCCAGTGCGGCAGTCTAAATTATGTTTCATCCACAGGGATTGGTTCTTTTACTACATTTTTAAAATCGGTAAAACCGCAAGGCGGGGATTTGGTTCTGCTCGACATTCAGCCCAAAGTTTACGAAGTTTTCCAGCTTTTAGGTTTTTCTCAATTCTTCAATATAAGGGACAGTCTTGACGACTCGATTCAATTTTTTAATACCGATCATACAAAAGAAAAACCGTCGATTTTCCCCAAAATAGTTTCCTGCCCCATTTGTTATAAAAAGTTAAAAGCGGTAAAACCCGGGCGTTTCCGCTGTTCGGAATGTAAAAGTATTTTGGCGATCGACGAAACTGGTCAGGTTTTACTGGGTTAATTCTCTTGTGTGTGGATAACTTGTGTATATAACCTGTATAATTTTATGAGTGTATTAATTTTTATACTATCATATATCAAAAATATGAATATTAGATAACGTATTAGTCTAATTCTTTACCGGATAAGGACTTACGCGTTTTAAATATTAGACTTACCGGTTCTTTTTATAGAATTACAAGTAGTTCTGGTTCACTATTATGTGGATAACTCGTGGAAAATGATATTCATTTTTTTCTCGCAGAGGCGCTAAGTACGCTAAGATCGCAAAGTTGTTGTTTGAATTCTTTCTTTAAACTTCAAAATCATTCTAGTTATCTGAGATTTGATATTTAAGGAAAATATTCGTACAAAAACTTGGCGTTCTTTGCGTCTTGGCGAGATAAATTTTTCTATACTCCTTGCAAGTCTTTGCAAATATTGCTATTCTTTACCATACATGAGCATACGTTGCGAAATTAAGGAGTTTTCAAACAATGAGTAATGATATTACCAAAATGCGCAATATCGGGATTAGCGCCCATATTGATTCAGGCAAGACCACTTTGTCCGAGCGTATTTTGTTTTACAGTAAAAAAATTCACGCCATTCACGAAGTCAGAGGCAAGGACGGCGTTGGCGCTACTATGGACCATATGGAACTTGAAAGGGAACGCGGAATCACAATTCAATCCGCCGCGACTCAAGTTACCTGGAAAGACCATACCGTTAATGTTATCGATACACCCGGGCACGTCGATTTTACCATCGAAGTTGAAAGGTCGCTGCGTGTTTTGGACGGTGCTATTTTGGTTCTTTGCGCTGTCGGCGGAGTGCAGTCCCAGTCGATTACCGTAGATCGTCAGCTTAAGCGCTACAATGTTCCGCGTATCGCGTTTGTAAACAAATGTGACCGCACAGGCGCCAATCCTTTTAAAGTGCGAATGCAGCTTCGCGAAAAACTCGGGCTTAACGCCATGATGATTCAAATCCCCATCGGGCTTGAAGATAAACTGGAAGGGGTTGTAGACCTCATCACCATGAAAGCGGTTTATTTTGATGGAGCGCAGGGGGAAACCCTTCGCCTTGCCGAAATCCCCGCGCACCTTAAAGCCGATGCCGACAAATACCGCGAGGAGCTGCTCGACGCTATTTCGATGTTCTGCGATGAACTTGCCGAAAAATATCTTGGCGGCGAAAAAATAGAAGAAGATTTAATACACGCGGCGATCCGTAAGGGTACGCTTTCTGAACAGCTTGTTCCCGTGATGATGGGTTCGGCTTACAAGTTCAAGGGCATTCAGCCGCTTTTAAATGGGGTAGTGCGATACCTTCCGGACCCTACCGAAGTTAAAAATTTCGCTCTGGATTTAAACAATAACGAAGAAAAAATCGAGCTTGGCAGTGATGATAAAGAGTCGACCGTAGCGCTTGGTTTTAAACTCGAAGACGGTCAATACGGACAGCTCACTTATGTGCGTATTTATCAGGGAAAGTTAAAAAAAGGCGAAGAGCTTTTAAATACCCGAGCCCGCAAAAAGTTTAAAGTCGGGCGGCTTGTGCGCATGCACGCTGACAGCATGGAAGATATAAACGAAGGTTCCCCCGGCGATATTGTAGCGCTTTTTGGAATTGAATGCGCCAGCGGCGACACTTTCTGCGGCGGCGGCGTAAATTACGCGATGACTTCGATGTTTGTACCCGCTCCTGTTATCTCGCTAGCGGTAACGCCCAAAGATAAAAAAAGCGCCGACCAGATGGGAAAGGCTTTAAACCGGTTTACAAAAGAGGATCCCACCTTCCAAACCTATGTTGACGCGGAATCTAACGAGACAATTATTAAAGGGATGGGCGAGCTTCATTTGGAAGTATATATAGAAAGAATGCGCCGCGAATACAAGTGCGAAGTTGATACAGGCGCGCCGCAGGTCGCATACCGCGAAGCCATCACTCAAAAAGCCGAGTTCAATTACACCCACAGAAAGCAGACAGGCGGCTCAGGTCAATTTGGGCGGGTCGCGGGTTACATGGAACCGTACGCCGAGGGCGATTACGAATTTGTCGACATGATCAAAGGCGGAGCGATTCCCACAGAATATGTGCCAAGTTGCGACAAAGGCTTTAAAGAAGCTGTTAAAAAAGGCAGTTTGATAGGCTTCCCAATCGTAAATATTCGCTGTTTAATAAATGACGGGCAAAGCCACCCTGTAGATTCATCTGATATCGCGTTCCAGCAAGCGGCAATTGGCGCTTTCCGTGAGGCTTACAATAAGGCAAAACCGTGCATACTGGAGCCGATCATGAAAGTTTCGGTGGAAGGACCTTCTGAATTCGCGGGAAATATTTTCGGGTCAATTAATCAAAGACGTGGTATAATTTCTTCGTCTGTCGAG
>WQXE01000153.1 GCA_009784995.1 Treponema sp.
AAGGAGTAACTCCGGGGAAAAGGAGAATAGGAGGAACATGTAATCACATTAGTCTGCTGACTATACAACCATATAGGGTACACAAGGTTACAAATATACATATAATTTATCAAAAAAGAAGAGCTATATTCCGGGCTTTAAATCATCGCTATATTGGGATATAAACTGCTCGTAGGCGGCTATTGTAGCCGAAAGTATAGTGTCCTGAAGGCTTCCCCGGCCGTCAATATCGGCGCCTTCTTTAATATACAGGTTTTTAAGGATTGCCTTTAAATCGTCGATTGTACAGCTGGAATCGAACTCCTTACGGCGGATTAATCCCCTTGTTTCCTGTTCAAAAACTTCTTTATATTTTATATCTATCCAATCTGTGCTTCCTGTCATATTATCCCTTTATTCTCTTTGGAAAATATTTTTCCAATATTTCTTTTAATCCCACAGGGTTTAACGCGAAAACAAGCGCAATTGGAAGAAGCAGCATTTGATCCGGTAAATTTTTCTGATAAAACCAGGGAAGCAGTTTTAACAATATGGAGATAATAATTCCAACCGCTGAAAGCGCCCATATTAACCTTAATAATTGATCATAAATAAACAATTTTTTTGTATTTTTTGTAAATGCGTATAGTATTCCAACTACACCCGATACAAGAAATAACGGACCGCAAAAAATCATATTAATGTTTTCAAAAGTATAATCATGATTGGTAAAAATAGCCATAAAATATAAAACAAGACCTGCGGTTCCAAAAACTAAACCGCAAATACTCATGCTTATGCCGGATAATATACGTCCGATTTTAATTTTTTTAATTTGAAGATAAAAGAAACATCCAAAAATTATAGATAACACAAGACTGAAACCCAGCTGATACAGCCATTGCATTCGCGGTTTTTCCAATACCGCTGGTCTTCCAACCGATGTAAAAATAGTTTCTACAGAAGATACCAATTTTCGCCTTTCGCCGTTTATATCAATATAATAAAAATCATTTATTAATTTTCCAACTTCTGACGGCAAAAACATATCTTCCCAGGCTGTTAACGGAGTATCTATAACCTGACCCATTAAAAAGTTCAAAAACCAGTCTTCCGCGGGAGCGAACCATGTATGACGGCGAACATGATCTCTTAATGTAAATTGACTAATCTGATTTTCATATTGTCTTTTTAATTGACCGTCTGTCGCCAAATCAATTATATCCCTTATTCTTGTAGAACAATTATCTTTAAAATGATGATAATAATAATCACGATTTTCCGGCAGAACATTTATATTAGCGAATTCTCTTACTTTTAATTTGGTTCGCGCCGGAAGATCCAAAGTATAAATAATAATATCGCGGTTTGTTTCTATGTAATGTTCAATTTGATATTCGGAAAATGAAACTCCGCATTTGTATAACAACCTTCCAAAAGCGAAATTGTAAAAGAAATTATCCTGGTTAAAATCAAAAATCCCGTAATCATAAAATAAACTAACACCTGTACGGGTATCTTCTATTATTAAAGCGATATGCCCCCACCAAAAATAAAGCTGGTCACCTGGACCTACCACAGCTATTTTTATAATAAAATTATCACCGGGTTCGGATTCTATAGAAGTTTCCTGCGCGAAAACCCCCGAGATAAATAATAAAAATATAATAAACATAAAAATTACTTTTTTAATCATGATATTAAGTATGCTTTATTTAATGATAAAATACAATATCTATATTAATATTTCGTGATGGTTCGTGTACATACCGAAGGTATGATTCGTGGTAAGATTCTTCAATTAATTTTTTTTATTTATTATTTATTTCGGCGGAGGTTCAAGGCTAAATTGACTTCCGCGGCGCTAATGCCAAGACGCGACGCGATCTCTTGCGCGGGAAGTCCTTCGTTTGCCAAAATATCAATGTGCGACCTTATCTGTTTCTTTGAGGGTGGTTTTGACGCCGGTTCGTTTTCTTTTGCCGGTTTTGTATTTCGCGGCACCGGCGCCGCGGCCGGAAGCAACACAGGCGTTGGCGATGTTCTAACGACACTGACAGGTGAAACAGAAGAAAGCTGCCGCGCCGCTTTAGGTGAAATTTCAATTGTGTCGGTTTTTGCCGTATCTTCCAAAGCGGATCTAATTCCCTTGCCAAGTTTTGAATAAAGTGTTTCTTCCTTGTTTAAAGCGCTGCCTTTTACATGTTCATTTTTATATAATGAGATACGTTTGTCAGTTTCTTCCAATATTTCATTTAATTTTTTTATTCTTTCTTCTACAAGCTGAGAATCCCTGTCTGTTATCCTGTCAATAGCGTCAATTAATCTCGCTACTTCAAGCTGACGCTCATCTAATCCCGACGAAGTTGTGCGTTTTTTAACATACCATTTTAAATAAAAAAACATTAATAAACAAAGAGCAAAACAAATAATTGAAACTATATGTAAAATATTCATAGACTGATATCGATTTTATTTCCTAAAGCCGGATCCCGTAAAACTGATTTATTTTTTTCTTTTTCTTCTTCTTCATCTTTTTGTTTCTTTTCTTTATTTGAACTATCTTCTTTTTTTTTCTCGCGATCTCTGATTTTATCAGTGCCGTCTCCCAAATCCTGAGCTTCGTTAACCTGCCTTATGTTTTCATCGGTTTTACGTTGAATCTCATTACCCTGTATTGATTGAGAAAGTGTCTGCCCCTCTTTTTGCGCGACCTGAGCGCGTCCTACTTTATCAACCTGAGTAAATATTGTTTGAAGGTCAATTGGAGTTATAGCCATCAAGTCCCTTCTTCGCGAGTTCGTCAGGTTCTTCGTATTTGCTAACCCGGATAAGCCCGTTTTCAAGAATAAATGTTACGGCTTTGTATTCTGTTCTAACATCTTCTTTAACGTCACGAATCATGATTTTTACACCGGGCCAAACTTTTGTAGAAGCTGAAACTCGTCCGCGAACCTGTATCTGGTTCATGTATTCCTGGACTTTTTGAATATCTTCATTTGCTTTTTGTAAATCTTCGGTTAATATTTGACGGCGTTCCATCAATTCCTGTAAATAAGCTTCTTTGTCTTCAGGTAATGATTTACGTTGTTTTTTTGTATTGATCAAGGTTTGAAGATCCAATTTGGTAGAATCAAGCTCATCTTCAGCAGCCGATTTAATTTCAAGAAGACGTTCAAGTTCCACTTTGCTGTGCGGATCAAAACCAACTTCGCAAATTGTTTCCGTACCGCTTGTGGAGTTACCCAATACCTTGGCGTTTATTTCCTCTCCCGCGCGCAGCCTTCCACCCATGATATTCGCGCGTTTTCCCTGGCAAATTATACTGTTAATAGCGTCAACATATGAATTGATGATACCATCAGTTACAACTACCATGTTTCCAACTTCGACATTCGCGTTTTCAATAAAGCGCGACCACAAAGATCGCCCCGCTCTAATTTTACCGCCGCTTTTTCCGTTAATTCCCTGATAAATAATTATATCGCCTTCCGCGTCCAGTTCCGCTTTTGAAACAGTTCCTTTTACTTCGATGTTACCCGCGGCTTTTACAGAGAAACCGTCTTCTACGTTACCTGTAATAATAACTGTTCCAAGGAAAATGATATTTCCTGTTTTAAGATTAACGTCACCTTCAACAGTTAAAACAGGTTCAACATTTATTTTTCCGTTAGCCAAAATTACCTGTCCGTTAATATCAGAAACAATTGTATCTCCATCATCTCCGACTCGTACATTTGTCCCAATTGGAAGCGGAATATCGCTTCCCGCTCTTGCCGGAAGTATTTTTCCTGTAACTGTTTTGCCGTCTGTGCCGTCTTCAGGAGGCATTTTTTTAGCGAGTACCTGATTCTGCACTACGTTTTGAATAATATTTAATTCTTTAAAGTTTACCTTTCCGTTGGTTCCTTCTTTTAATTTTATCTTTGTTTGATCTGTTTCAAAGTTATATTGTATATAAGCGTCTTTTCCGATTACAGGTCTAATCCCTTCCGCGACTTCAACTCTTTCCCTGTAAACAGGTTTGTCCGCTAACGCGATTAACGCTTCTTCATTAACACCGTTATATACCCTGTTTTGTGTCATTAGACTTTTGTAGGCATCTACAGTTAAATCAGCGCCTCCGCTGCCTGGTGGAATAACAATAACATGAACTTTCATTTCGGCATCGTCAACTTCAACTGATGCCATACTGTCATTACCGGGATTGTGTTTAAATTCCGCTACTTTATAATATACACCCTCGGCTTCATCCAAAAGTCTTTCAACTAAACTATTATCAAATTCATCAACATTCTTGGAATGAAGCGCCTGCATCGCGAAAGCCATAAATACTTTTCTGCCATTACCTACAGGAGCGGTTACTTTCATATAAACACCGTCAGACAGGCATTGTACAAACGCGTCTCCGTCTTTATCCTGAATAATAACTACATTTTCTTCATCTTCATCAGCTGCTTGTTCTTCCGCGAGTTTTTTCTTC
>WQXE01000154.1 GCA_009784995.1 Treponema sp.
CAGCACTGTATAAATCTTTCGCTGTATTCCTTTTTATCTTTAAAACCGTACAGCTTTACCGCCGCTTCATTACAGTCTATTGTATTTAAGTTTCTATCCCAAATTTGAGCGCAAATCGGTGAAGTATCCAGCATTAACAGTAAGCGTTCATTCATTTGCTCAATCATACTCTGCGCTTTTTTCTTTTCGTCTATATCCATCAACGCGCCCGCGATTCGCAGCGGTACACCATCGGAGTCTCTGAGGGTTTTTCCAAAAGCGCGAAAATAACGGTAAGATCCGTTTTTCATCATCATGCGGAATTCAAAATCAAAAGGTGTCTTGCCGGTAATGTCGTTAATGTGAGAAGCGAAAGCAAGAAATATACCTTCATTGTCATCGGGGTGAGTTATGTTGATTACGCTTTCAAAAACATTAGGAAAATCGTTTTCATCATTATAACCAATCATTTTCCTGATTTCATTTGACCATATTATTTTAGTGTCCGGTCTTATTGTATTATTTTCCAGACTTTCAATATCCCACAAAGCGATTCCAAGCGCGTCATCTGTAAGCCTGTGTTTCATAAGGTCATATTCCGTTAAGAAATATTTATGCTCTAACGCGTAACGTTCAATAATTTTAATTTGGTTTTTTATGCGAACCTTAACAGTAACGGGATTAAACGGTTTAATTATATAATCTGCCGCGCCTAAACTAAAACCTTTTTCTTCGGTATCCGCGTTGTCAAGCCCGGTAATAATGATTACCGGAATTTCGCGGGTTTTTTCACTTTTTTTTAGAGACGTTAGAACTTCATAACCATCCATATGGGGCATGAGTATATCAAGCAGAATGACATCGGGTTTTATATCTTCTGCTGTCTCTAAAGCTTTAAGGCTGTCTACGACAGCGTAAACATTATAACCGGTATTCAAAATTTCTTTTAACACTGTTATGTTGTTCGGTTCATCGTCAACAACAAGAATGTTGTATTTGTTTGGTTTATTCATTTCCAGACACCATATCCTTTCGAAGATTATAAAGAGATGTTAGAGCGTCGTCAAATTTGTACCTTTCTATTTGAGTTATCAGCTCTTCTGTTTTAGGTATGTCATAAAGATCATCAATGAACTCTAAACACTCTGTGTTATTCCTTCTTAATAAAGGTTCTAACCTTTCAAACAGTTTTAGCGCTTTCTCCATATCAAAATCAAATGATTTATTTACTTCTTTCACATCATTTAATAATGGAGCCAATTCACAAAGAACCGAATCCAGCTCTGTTTTAAGGATTCTCATATCTTTATCATCTAGTTTGGCTTTTTCGTCAACGCGCGCAGATTGCGCGTGCGCGGACTGCGCGAGCGCGGATTCCACTTTGGCTGCCGCGGTTTGCAGCGGTTTTTTACCAATTTGTCCCGCGTTGCTTTTAAGCGTATGCGCCAATCTGTGAGCCAATTTTATATCGCCGCTGTCAATAGCCGAAACAATATCATCATAAGTGGTTTGGTTATATTTAACAAAATTGGTTTTTATCATTTTTCGCATTTTATTTTCTTCGGCAGCCGCGCGTTTTTTATCGATGATAGTATAACTTTCTATCGGAATATATTTCGCGAGGCATTTCCACAAGTCTTGTGTTGTGAAAGGTTTGCCAATTGTATCGTACATCCCGCTTGTTTTGTAAAGCTCGATGTCGTTTGACATGATGTTTGCCGTTATAGCTACAATAGGTGTTTTAACACCCATAGCCGTGATTTTCTGCGCCGCGTCAAGCCCGTCCATAACAGGCATATGGATATCCATGAAAATTAAATCAAACGGTATTTTATTGTTTTTTATACGTTTTGATATTATATCCAGACCTTCTTTCCCGTTATGTGCTACTACGGTTTTTAAACCAACTCTTTCTAAATGGTCGCATATAACTTTCTGATTCAAATTGTTATCTTCGCAAACCAGCACTTCGCCTTTAAAGTTAGGTTTTTCAAAATCGTTCAGAATAATTTCTCTTTTGGGTAAATCAGTATCGTTTATCAAGCCGAAGGTAAGATCAAAGCTGAATCTTGAGCCGACAGAAGGAGTGCTTTCTACATTTAATGTGCCGCCCATAAGGTCTACGATGTTTTTTGTTATTGTAAGACCTAGACCTGTGCCGCCAAATCTCCTTGTTATGCTTTCGTCCGCTTGCGTAAACGGATTAAATATTCTGTTAATCTGTTCGGGAGTCATACCTATGCCGCTGTCTTTTATTTCAAATCTAACAGTAACGCTGTCTTCGCTGCCACTTACAATCGAAGCTAAAAACTTTACCGTGCCGGAGTTTGTAAATTTTACGGCATTGGAAAGCAGGTTCATAATGATTTGCCGCAGCCTGACAGGGTCGCCGAGCAGTTTTTTCCCTACGGACGGTTCAGCGTAGCAATAAAGCGTGATTCCTTTTTCTGTAATTTTAGGCATTATTGCCGATTGGCAATAAGCGAATATATCAGGTAAATCAAACGGGATATTTTCAAATTCTATTTTACCAGATTCAATTTTTGAAATGTCAAGGATGTCGTTTATGATTTTGAGCAGCCATTCCGCGCTTTCCTGTATATCGCTTAAATATCCGCGCGTTTTATCGGAGATTTCATCCGCTTGCGCGAGTTCAGAAAATCCGATGATACTGTTCATCGGTGTTCTGATTTCATGGCTCATATTCGCGAGGAAAACTGTTTTTGACTTGTTCGCGCTTTGAGCCGCTTCTTCCATAGCTTTGCGTTCAGTGATGTCGCGTGCCATACCTAAAACGCTGGTTATAACACCGTCTACCATGATAGGAAGCCTGATTGTTTCATACAGCCGGAATGAACCGTCCGCGTGCTGGATTGGCTCCTCTTTTATAATCATTTGCCCTTCGTTAATAACCTTGATGTTAAAGACATCATAATCTTTGTCCAATGTGCCCGGCGGCCAAATTTCATCCTCTTTTTTTCCGGTAACATCCTCACTTCTAAGACTATAATTATCCAACATAGCGCGGTTAACATACTTAAACCTTAAATCCAAATCCTTGGTATATAAAAGATCGGGAATTGAATCAAACATCGTTTGCAATGTGGCGCGTTCATTTTCCAAATTGATTTGCAAATTCTTCATTTCGGATATATCCAAAAGCGCGCCGGCGACACGAATAGCGGCACCGTCTTCGTTGCGTATGGATGAACCAGCGGCGAGGAAATAAGCGTATTGCCCGTTTTTTTTACGCAAACGATATTCTGTGTTAAAAGGTGTCTTGCCGGTGGTGTCTAATAAATGAGCGGCGAAAGCTTGTAATGTTTTTTCCATATCATCAGGATGCAGGCAGTTAATCCAGCTTGTAAATACATTGGGGAAATCATCGGCATTTGTATATCCGATCATTCCTTTAAATTCGTCAGTCCATAATACCGGTGTGTTGGGATCCATAGGATTATCAAGATTGATTTCAGCGTCCCATAAAGCGATTTTTGCCGCTTTTATAACCGTGTTCAGCTTTACAAGCTGGAGTTCGTTCACATTATTGACGCGGACAAGCTCAGAGTGTGCCGCCGCCATATGTTCTTGCGCCTTAATTAATTCTACATCAATTATTTTTGAGATATGCCGCGCGATAACAATACACACCGCGAGTATAAACAGGGTTACTAATATTCCGATTAAAATAAAAAACAATATATCTATGGAATTATTCAACCCTCTGTTATAAAGAAGAATTGATGTTAAAAAAACGGCGATTCCGCACGCGATCGTCAGCGTTATCATGGGAATGAAAATTTTCTTTTTTATACTCATAAAATTTATTCCTCCCGTTTAATAAAAATTAGGAACCTCTAAAAATTATAACTAACAAACAAAAAACATACTATGCGGTACTCCGTAGTAAAAATACTTATTTGGAGTTTTTAACAAAACAGGCAACTTTATGTTCATGATTATCTTCAACAGGTAGCAAAGGCGGTTGCTTTGTTTTACAAATATCCATTTTGCAAGGACAGCGATCATAAAAATAACAGCCGGGACGTTTTACATTCGGTGATGGTACATCGCCTGTAAGAATTATCCTCTTTCTTTGAGCCTCGATTTTTGGATCGGGTATCGGCGCGGATGACAAAAGAGCCTGTGTATAAGGATGAAGTGGATTTTTATACAAGTCGCTGTAATTGCTTATTTCTACAATTTTTCCTAAATACATTACAGCGATTCTGTCGGATATATATTCGATAACTGCCAAATCATGAGCGATAAACAAATAAGAAAGTCCCATTTCTTTTTGAATGTCTTTAAAAAGATTTAAGATCTGAGACTGAATAGAAACATCAAGCGCCGACACAGGTTCGTCTGCAAGTATTAACTGCGGGTTTAAAGCAAGAGCGCGTGCTATACCGATGCGC
>WQXE01000155.1 GCA_009784995.1 Treponema sp.
ATAAAAAACTTTTTTCGCAAGTTTTTTTGAATCCCTGCTGCTCCTGAAACTTCATTGCAGGTACGTTCCAGATTTTGCCTGTTATTTTCCAAAGGAGAAACAAATCCGTCAACATTATAAGAAGAAATAAAAGACAGCGACCATGAATTAAACGTATAAAGCCACGGTCCCGCAATTAATTTTACATTTTTTAAATCCCTGAACATTGAAAAATGCCCGGGATTATTTACCATATACTGTAAATAACCTTTTTCGATTAATTTTTTTACTTCTTCCGCCATAACTTCATTTTCATAACCCGCGATATCTTGCGGAAAAAATGGATCCAGCGATAAAATTATTTCTGACGCTTTAAAAGGCAGAGGTTTATTATCAGCTAACAGATGCCTTGAGTTTTTTCCTGTTAACGGAAGAATTACACGAGTAGGACGTGATGATTGCAAAATAAAAAAATCTTCTGTGCGTGATACCGTTACATATAATCCTTCCGGGAAAACTTCCTGTTTATTTATTTTTATTGGAGCTGTGGGAGCTTTATCCCTTCCCGGTGTTTTTTTGCTTGAAGCCTGCGTTATAATTGGCGCGTATCGCTTTCGCATTTCTTTTGTTTGCACCAGATAGACATGATCTCCTGTTTTGGCGTCGGTAACAGAAATCCAGTAATTTTTACCTTCGGCTTTCGCGAAAGTAAGTTTATTTGTAAAACGGCCTGAATCATCACTGCGGTGAATACGAATAGAATCCCTAACAGAAGGAATAATTCCATACGGCGGAGTTACAAGAGCGCATTTTTCGTCGCCTGAATTTTTAATTTTTAAGATTGTCCCAAGACTAATACCCGTTCCGCCATCCTGATCAGGATTCAACCAATCGATACTATTAGATACCTCTTCTTTTACTTTTTCATAATCTCTGTGTCCTCTGTGCCTTTGTGCCTCCGTGTGAACCCTATTGAAAAGATACTGCGTTTTTGGACGAGCGAAATCATTTTTCAAAATCTCCTGTCCCTGTATTATACTTTGCCGTATCTCTTCTTCATTCCCGCTTGCGACTGCGTCTGCTACAGCGTCTACGACGAGGCGGTAAGCGGAAACTACAGCGCCAACATAAGACGCGCTTTTCATGCGCCCTTCGATCTTTATAGCTTTAATCCCTGCCGCCGCCAAATCGGGTACGCGTTCCAAAAGCTGTAAGTCGTTCGGGCTAAAGTAATATCCTGATTCAGCGCTGTCTATTTTATGGTACAATCTCCTGCAAGCTTGGGTACACATTCCCCTGTTAGCTGATCTTCCGCCAAGATAACTTGAAAAAAGGCATATACCCGAAACACTGATACAAAGTGCCCCGTGTACAAAAACTTCCAGTTCAAGATTTGTTTCTGTTTTAATACCGCGAAGTTCTTCCAAAGAAAGTTCACGCGAAAGGACAACACGGGAAACACCGTGACGCGAAAGAGCGTTTGCGCCGCGGGCTGATGCGATATTCATTTGTGTAGAAGCGTGAAGGCGCAAAGATGGAAATTCAGATCTGCACATAGCTATTACGCCAAAGTCCTGTACGATTAACGCGTCAGGATTTAAATCCGCGAGATATTTTAAAAATTGATATATACGGCTGGCTTCACGCTGTTCAAAGACTGTGTTTACAGTAACATAAACTTTTTTACCCATACGCCGAAGGACTCGCAGCGCGCTTTCAAACTGAGCGTATGTAAAGTTAGCGCTTCTTAAACGAGCGTTAAAATCTTTTAAACCAAGATATACAGCGTCAGCTCCTTCGCCGATTGCCGCGTCAAGCGCTTCGGGAGACCCGGCGGGAGCTAGTACTTCGATGTTACGTGAAATTTCTGACACAAAACCTGCCGTTATTTTATGATGCTGGTTTTTATCGGACTGCTTCTTCCTTCTATATTGGGCAGCCTTCTTTCTAGCGCCGCGAGCGAAATCTCGACATCTTCGTGAACTTCATGTTCGCTGATACATCCGACAGTAACCATATCCTGCGGTCTTAGTACACTCCAGTTAAAAGTAAGTCCGACATACGGAGAGACTCTGCCGGCAGCCATAGGTTTAATTGTCATAACAGGTTTTTTCGCTTCGTGAATAATTTTTATTATTGGTTCTACTTCTACCTGCATTAAAAAACCTATACAGTTAAAAATTTGAATGTATGTTTCAATATCATAATTATTTTCATCGGAATATTGAATAATTTCCGGCATGTGAGCTGAAAGCCCGGGGATTACTCCAGCCTGGCGGATCATATCGGTATAATCGCCGATGCGTTCAATTGTTTTTTTATTTTTATTTACAAGCTGTTCGCAGGAAGCGTGATGAATTAAACAAAACGCGCATCCAATTTCGCCGCTTTTTTTAAGTACCGCTTTCGCGTCATTTCGCGCGGCTTCATTATCATCAACATTAATATGAGGCGTATCAATACGAATAATTTTTTTTCCGGTTTTATCCTCAACCTGTTTTATTCTATCATTACATTCAGGATGAGAAGAAAACGGACCCATAACAGCGTCAACTCCGTAACTTAAAAACGCGTCAAAAATCCTGGCTGTCGCGTCTACGCAGGAATGTTTTTCTTTTATATATTTATCCGCGGCGTTTCCCGTATGGCTCCAGCCAAATATCCAATTGGTTCCGATTAACATTCTGGGCAGCGAAACCCCCGCTACTGTTGTTCTTGGAAAACTCATTTATTCCTCCTGAAATGGTGCGAAATGGTGCCTGACACCTTTTATGACACCTTTTTAACCATTGTAGACCACAATGTAAAAAAATGCTACTCTTTGGGCATGTCTGACAATAAACAAGAAAAATTGGCTATAATCCGTCACTCGGTAAGCCATATCATGGCGCAGGCTGTGGTTAAACTCTTTCCCGGAACAAAAACCGCGATTGGTCCGTCAATCGATAACGGTTTTTATTATGATTTTCTTCTGCCTCGTCCCATTACAGCCGATGACCTTCCTGTTATCGAAGCTGAAATGAAAAAAATAATCGACAGCCGCCAGGACTTTGTAAAAGTAACATTAAATAAAAATGACGCGTTGGCGAAGTTTGCCGAAGAGCAATTTAAAACAGAACTTATTAATGAATTGACTGACGCGGAAATTTCCATTTACGAAAACCGAAACTCCGAAGGCAAAGTTGAATGGGACGATCTTTGCATTGGTCCGCATGTAGGCAATACAAGAGAAATAAATTCCGCTGCTTTTAAATTGCAAAGTATAGCGGGCGCTTACTGGAGAGGCGATGAAAAACGCCCGATGCTTACTCGTATTTACGGAACCGCCTGGGAGAATCCAAAAGATTTAAAAGCTCATCTCACTTTCCTTGAAGAAGTGGAAAAACGCGATCACCGCCGTGTAGGTAAAGATATGGATCTTTATTCGATTCACGAAGAAGCGGGAGCAGGTTTAATTTACTGGCATCCAAACGGCGGCAGGATGAGAGTCGCGATCGAAGATTTTTGGCGCCAACTTCATTACAGTAATGGCTACGAAATTTTATTTACACCTCACATCGGAAAAAGCTGGCTTTGGGAAACATCAGGGCATCTTGGTTTTTACAAGGAAGGCATGTACAGCCCGATGGAAATTGATAATCAGGATTATTACATAAGACCGATGAATTGTCCTTTCCATATAATGATTTATAACAACAAGGGACATTCCTACCGCGACCTGCCTTTACGCTGGGCGGAACTTGGAACTGTTTATCGTTACGAACGATCGGGCGTTTTACACGGACTTTTACGCGTTCGCGGGTTTACTCAGGATGACGCTCATATTATTTGCACACCACAGCAAATGGAAAGTGAAATTCGCGAAGTTATACGATTTAGTCTTGGCTTATGGAAAGTTTTTGGTTTTAAAGATATAAAAGCGTATCTCGCTACAAGGCCAAAGGAAAGTGTCGGTGAACAGGAACGATGGGACGCGGCGCTTGAAAGCCTTAAAAAAGCTATTGATGCCGAAGGTCTCGCTTACGAAATTGATGAAGGCGGCGGAGCGTTTTACGGTCCAAAAATCGATCTTAAAATAAAAGACGCTCTTGGTCGTGAATGGCAGATGACTACTATCCAATTTGATTTTAACGAACCGGAAAGATTCGATATGACATTCATCGACAATGACGGACAGCGCAAACGCCCCTACATGATACATCGCGCGTTAATGGGCAGCCTTGAGCGTTTCTTCGGCGTTCTTATCGAACACTTTGGCGGCGCGTTCCCCGTGTGGATTTCACCTGAACAAATAGCTGTCATTCCCGTATCGGAAGTATTTAACGATTACGCGAAAGAAACTGCCGCCTTGCTCAAAGCGAAAATAATCAACGGCTGTAACTTGCGCGTAACAGCGGAACTAAGCG
>WQXE01000156.1 GCA_009784995.1 Treponema sp.
AAAATTTATATGTTTGAAAACGGAAGCCTTATAGAAAGCGGCAGTCACGAAGTTTTGTTAAGTTTAAATGGAAAGTACGCTCAAATGTACCGGCTGCAAGCGGAGAAATACAGATAATTAATATGAGAGTTATGTAATAATGTTTGAATTAATTCAGCGTCATTTTATTTATTTTTGGTATTACTTTGAAATTCAATTCCGTTTAATTTTTGGATACTGGGTAATTGGAATGGCGATTGGCTCTCTTGTTTCGGTTTTTGGAAAAAAGAAAATTAACGAAATGTTTAATTCTATTTGTAAAAAAAAATTGGGAATGTGGGGAGTAATTCCCGCTTCGCTTTTGGGAATAGCCTCTCCTTTGTGTTTGTATGGGACAATTCCGATAGCGGCTTCATTCGCCGAAAAAGGACTGGAAGAAAACGCGGATTTTCAAGCCATTCTTGCCGCTTTTATGATGAGCTCTATTTTATTAAATCCGCAAATTCTTTTTTATACCGCGGTACTTGGCACAAATGTTTTTCTGATACGTTTTTTACTTTGTTTTTTATGCGGTATAACGGCAGGTATAATGGTAAGGATTTTCTTTAAAGAAAAAAAGTTTTTTAATTTTTCCGGCTTTTATTCGTCATCAGACAGGGACAGCGATCCTAATATCATTTTACGTTTCTTAAAAAATTTCGTAAGAAACATTAAAGCTACGGGTCTTTTTTTTCTGATAGGTATCGTACTTTCATCGCTGTTTCAATGTTATGTTCCGGCTGATGGTTTAGCGAATCTTTTTGGCAGCAACAGGGGGTTCGGTGTATTGATGGCGGCAACAATCGGAGTTCCATTTTATGTCTGCGGCGGCGGAACAATACCTCTTTTACAGGCTTGGCTTCATCATGGAATGAGTCTTGGAAGCGCCGCGGCATTTATGATAACAGGACCCGCGGCGAAAATAACAAATCTTGGCGCGTTAAAAATTGTGCTTGGAATAAAACCTTTTGTATTTTATCTTTTGTTTGTTTTTCTTTTCGCGTTTGTTAACGGGTTTGTTATAAATTTAATTTATATGTTATAATAATTAAATATTATTTATCAGGAGAGATTATGCTTTTATATATTATCCGGCATGGAGAACCCGATTACGCGACAGACAGCTTAACAGAAAACGGTAAAAAACAGGCAAACGCGCTGGCAGACAGGTTGTGTATACATGGATTTGATGAAATTTATACATCACCTCTGGGAAGGGCTATTCAAACAGCGCAGCCGACATGTCAAAGGTTAAAAATACCGTATTCGATAGAAGATTGGATGAGCGAGGATTTAGTATGGAAAGATTTTTCCGCCGATGATGAAAATGGAACGCGTAATTGGGTTTTTGGCTGTCAGAATACAAAATTATTAGATCAAAAATATTTAAGAGACGATTGGTATAAAAATCCTGTTTATTCATCCTGTAAATCAGCTTTGGAAGGATATCGGCGTATCACAAACAGTTCCGATGATTTTATTGCCAGATTAGGTTATAAACGCGAAAATCATCTATATAAAATTATTAAACCAAACGAAAAGCGAATAGCCGCGTTTTGTCATCACGGACTTGGAACTTCTTGGCTTTCGCACTTATTATCAATTTCCCCAAATATCTTTTGGTCTAGTTTTGATATCGCTCATACAAGTGTTTCGATACTGGTATTCAGAAACAACCCCGACGGATACACGGCTCCGCAATGCGTCTGCCTTTCGGATATTTCCCATATTTACAAAGAAAGGCTGCCTGTTAACGCAGCGATCAATTTTTACAATGATTAATAATCGGGAATTATTATATTAAAAGTTAAAGTAAAAAAGTTTATCGTTTTTTGCCGGTATTATATTTGTATTGCTTTTTAAGACAAGCTGTACAAATAATATTTTTTGACTTTTTTCCCAGTTTTATACCGCATCGAGGACAGCAATATTTTGCTTTCCGAAGGGCATATCGTTCCCTTTTAATTTCGTTTTGACTGTCAGCTATTTCATTATTATAACTTCTGAAATATTCACGGCAGTCATCACACATCTTGAACTTGCTGGATTTTTTGATCTTTTTACCGCAGCGCGGGCATAATCCGCTTTTCTTTCTTTTAAGATAATCTTTTCTTCTTACCGCTAAATCTTGTGCCATACTTATTAAATTATAACATAAAACATAATTATAAATCAAGAGTAAAAAAGGGGCTTTCTTGAAATTATAGGTAATGTTATACTAAAAAGCGCGAGGGTGAGGTTTTCATGGTTTTTGGGTTAATATTGATAAAAGGAGCTTGTTATGCCTATAGAAAAGCACATTAATTTTTTTGAAATGCAGAAAGCCTGCGAAAAACCCGGTTGTCCGCTTTGCCGTATTGTAAGTGACAGAGCGCACAAATATATCGATAACACATTATTTGAAAATATCACAAACCGGGGCTTTCGCGCTTTGTACCGCGCGGCAGGAGGGTTTTGTTCTTTTCATTCAAGGGGTCTTATTTCTTTTCGCGACGGTCTGGCTGTAGCGATTCTCGCGAAAGATATATTGGAAGACAGGATTAAATGTTTTAAGAAAAAGCAGCTTTGGCGTCCAAAAGGCAGGTGTCCTGTTTGCGTCGAACGTGAAAAAATTGAACAGGAATATCTGGATTTTCTTAGTAATTCAGGGGGGAACTCATTCGAAGAACAGGAATTGCGTTCTTTTTTTACCGCGTCAGACGGGCTTTGCGCTCCTCATTACGCGGGACTTCTTTTTACTCTTAAAGGTTCAAGAAGGAATGTACCTAAATGGATAATAAACTTTCAGGAAAAAAAGTTTGATGTATTATATGAAAGGTTGGAAGTATTTACAGAATTATCCGCTTATGGCAGGCAAAAAGAATTCGCGCAGTTAAGTGAGAAAGATCAAGTTGTATGGAAAGAAGCCGCTGCCTGTTTAACAGAAAATATCGAGTAACGGAATTAAATCTTATCTCATCATTCTTTCCACTACGGGAACAAGCGGGCGAAGGCGCACAACTCTGCCGCCGCCGTTTAATCTGTAGCGGTATCTTTCGCCGTCGTCGGCAAACGGGATATATTCGCCCGTGAAAGCGCCGAAACGTTTTTTTGTCCAATGAAGCGAAGGGTCTTTTAAAGATACAGCCGTATTTGCCGGGTCAAAATAAATATACGCTTCATGGACACCGCGCTCTTCCTGTGTCGCTATGTTATTGCATTGCAGATAACGTATTACACCACGCGTCCAGTCGATTGATTGAATAACCGCGGCGTGTACGATGTTGCCTTCAAAGTCTCTGAAAAGTAAAACATCAGCAGGGCGCAAGTTTCGGATTTCATCGTTTACAGCAATCACTTGAGAATTTCTGGAATTAAAAAATGAAGTACCCGCGTAAAGAGCGGGGTTCGCGCCCCGCGGAACTCCCAAAACCTGGCTTAAAGCCGCGCCTAAATCAACTCCACCTTGTCTAGCTACATAAGCTAAAATGTGCCACACAAAACCCGAACAATCAACTCCTACATTGCCAATGCAATATAAATAATTGTATATATCGCTTTCCTGTACACCCCTGCCAGATACTAAAACGTGCGGACGGTGAGGCAGCCCCCTAAAAGCTCCCGATTTAATTCTCGCGATGATAAATGGATCGGTTTGAACACTCCAAGTATTCTGTGATAGGTCAAAAATAATTACTTTTTCCCGCCCGGAAGACAGAGTATTTACATATTCGGCAAAATCATCTGTAATTAATAATTCTTCGATGACAACCCAAAGAGATAACGGGTCTCCTTTACCGTCTTGTACGATTTTAATTTTATTTTCAAGCATGAGATCACGGTCGTTGTTCATAGCAAATGGCAGGCGTATATTTATTACCCTGCCGCCGATTATTTTTGTCCGGAAATTTAATCTGAACGCTTCTTCGATAACGCGTTCTATTTCGCTGTTCCATAAACGCGCCGGGTCAGAGAACGAAACCAAATAATCTTCCTGCGCAAATATAACATTAGGTATAAACAAGAGAATTACCACGAACCACACGAACCAACACGAAATTCTAATTCGAGATTTAATATTAAAATCCGTGTTAATCCGTATAATCCGTGTTAATCCGCGTTTCCTGTGTTCCAAGTTATATGTTATTTTTCTCAATATCTTTAAAGTAATTAACTGTTCCGACTTTGAGTTCTTCTGTCGCGGCGTCATCGCAAACCAAAATCGCTTTTGGATGCATCTGTAAACACGACAGTGTCCACATGTGATTAATGCCGTCTTCAACGCAGGCTTTTAAAGCGCGGGCTTTATTTCTGCCGGTTACAATGATAACTATTTCCCGTGAGTCC
>WQXE01000157.1 GCA_009784995.1 Treponema sp.
GAGGCGCTTTTTGGGCTTGATTTCTGATTTCTTACCACGGATAACGATTGTCCGCGGATTTTCGCGGAAAGACGCGAATTACTTTCCTTCTTTTTCCTCATGTTTTTTGATAGATTCTATAATTTTAACAGCCATTTTACGGTTTTTTTCATCTAATTTTGCTGTTATTTCTGCAACTAAACGAGCCTCTAAAGGATAAGTGCTTTTCAGGCTAGTTTCTTCCCCTGTAACAAGATATTCCACAGATACACCCAGTGCCCGGGCGATATTAACTGCGATTTCTGCCGAAGGAATATAGTTATTTTCCCGTAAATAGCTGTCAATTGTCTGTTTTTTTACCCCCGATAGCCTAGCTAATTCCTTTACCCGCATATCTGCATAAGCCAATTCAGCCTTCAAATTTTCTCTGAATCCCATATTTACGACAATATGATAATTATGATAAAAATATATTGACAATAGTAGATTACTAATATATATTATATCTGAAATAGTAATATACTACTATTTCAAAAGAGTTTTATCATATTTTTAAGGAGGCTTTTTATGAAAAGTTGGAAAAAGAAATTCTTTTTTATCGCTATGATAACGGTTATCATGTTGTTTTTATTCAGCGGGTGCAATGAGGCTGATAATGGCGATTCACCATCTGGAGGTAGTGATTCATCCTCTAGCGGGAATTCACCCACTACTAATAGTTTTGCTGGAACCCTTAGAGCAACAACAATGCCTGCGCCCGGATCTACCCCAGAAAAACCGCGTATTATCGATAGTTATACTAACGGTACAAGTAATTTTTATTTAATTGATGTTGGAGTTATATCAGATATGTATATTTCAACTCTTGCAGCTGTTGATTATACAGGTGTACCGGTAGATTTTAAGAAGACAATAGCAACATCAGAAGCTTATACAAGTTCATTAACTAATACTGTATCAGAAAGTGTTGCATTTTCTCAGACAGACGGCGGAAAAGTTGGTATAGGTTTTGAATGGAAGGCAAAAGCCGGGCTTTTTGGATTTGGCTCAGAATTTTCTGTGAAAGGCAATTTTGAACATCATTGGAGTAATACAAATTCAGTAACAAATAATAAATCGACTTCTGACACAAGTACTACAGCAACACAATATGCAGAATCTCAAACAGTCGAGTATAAAATGGGAAGTAATACTCATCCGCATGGAATGTACAGATATGCGATTTATGGAGTTGCCGATGTATATTTTATGCTTGAAACTTCCCTTGATAACCAAACATTAAAAGGTTGGGAAACAATTGTATGCGCCCGACCAGACGCTTATCGTTTGCGGTCAGAATATACCGCCAATAGAGTCTTTAACAATAATCCTGAGGAAACAATAGATTTTGAAGAAGATTTTTACAAAAAATTACCTTCATTAGAAGTTCCACCGCCACCGCCACCACCGTCTCTCCCCCGTATTGAAACAGATTATGTTACGATCAGGAATAATTCTGCTTCATATAAAATAAATGGAAATGGAGTTTGGTTTCAGTATCATGATGATATCAATTTTTTAACACGTCATGGTATTGATCTTAACAAATTGAAAGCAGATGGCTATAAAACAGTGAGTTTTCACATTATATTGAACGTTAGAGAATATGATGACTGTACTCAGTATATTTACATTTATAACTCGACGGCGGCTCCTTCTGGTTTTCTCAAAGGTGTAACACCACCTTCAGGTTTAAATAATCTAGTAGCTAGTCAAACTTTTTATCACACAAAAGGTAAAAAAAATACCAATTGGCTGGATCACCATATTCATTTTAATAATCTTTCCATAGATCATTTCACAAGTAGATACGTAATTCGATACAGTTCCACATCAGGTACTTTTAAAGATTGGGCAAACAGAAATTTAAGGGTTAAATTGATTTTTGAATAAGGTAATCTCTAAAAACTAAAAAGTTTTTAGAGATTGACGTTATTTTACCATTTTTTGAGGCTAAAAGCCTCAAAAAACTTTTATTTGTTATCTGTGGGAACCTCTAAAAAGAGTTTTTAGAGGTTCCCATAATTGATTTGTTACAAGAATAATGAGTGACAGGCATCATTTTACGGTGCCTGTCATTTTTTTTATCCTCTTTGGTTTATCTTCTTAGCCTTCTTCATTTTCTTAATCCGCGTTAATCCGCGGACACTTTTTTTTTATTATCTTCTTGAATAAATCAGCGCAATCATGTGCGTAAACTGTGCGCCTTCGCGGCGGAATGAACCGAGCCTTTCATCACAGAACGTACAATTATTACAGACAGCTATATTGTTTACGCCAATATCATTTAACAATTTAACATTGGCGGCTTTTAAATCAAGAAAAAAATCTTCATTTGATTTTCTCACACTTTCTATTCCAAATTCTTTTTCAAAAAAAACTGCCCGTTCTGCATCCACTTTGTAGCAGCAACAGCCGATACATGGCCCAAGAACTGCGGCAATATCGCAAGGATTTGTTAAATATTTCTCCATCATTAAATCGATAACATCAACAACGATTCCTGTTCCTTTCCAGCCTGAATGAACAATGGCGAATGAAGCGGTTTTTGTATCATACAAAAAAACAGGCAGGCAGTCTGCAACTGTAACAGAGAGGGTTCTATCTCTATCTTGAGTTACCATGCCGTCCGCTTCAATTAACGGAGGAGTTGAGCCGTTAACGACAAGTACATTGCGGGAATGAATCTGTTTTAAGCCGTAAACATTGGCGGTATTTAACCCCAATTTGCTGAACAGGTTTAGTCTGTTCTTATTCAACGTATGATTTTTCATGTCACCTGCAAGGCGCGACGAAATACCGCAGGAAATTCCTTCTATGGGACGATCATCAAAAATAAACGGAAAAGACGCAAAAAAAGGAAGGTTGTTATTATCATTGGTAAAATCAAGATTAAAAGGATAAGTTCTCATTGTGTGTTCAAGGCGTCTGAATCCAAGTCTGCGGCAGAAAGCATTTTTTCGTATTTACATATTACTTCGAATGCGCTTTGCGGATCTTTTTGTGATTGCAATTCAGCCTGAAATTCCGGTATTTCAAAAAGTTCAGCCAGATGTTTTAACAAAAGCAAGTGCTTCCCGGAATCATCAATGGGAGAAATGAGCATAAAAAGAAGATAAACAGGCTCCCCATCCAAAGAGTCGTATTGTATGCCTTTTTGGGAAATCCCGAGTATCCCGCGTATGGTATTAACAGCGTCTGTCTTTCCGTGAGGAATGGCAATACCCTTGCGAATTCCGGTTGACATTTTTGCCTCGCGGGTGACTATCGCATCAAGAATTTTATCGCCAAAAGAAGATTTATCAATATTACAATAATGGGTTATCAATTCTTTAAAAGCTTCATGTTTATCTTCCGCTTCTAAATCAACTTTGATAGATTCCGGTAATAATACATCCTGTAGTAACATGAAAAGCTCATCTACGTTGTGCCTTACTCGGCATCATCGTCAATGAAAGAAAAATCATTATTGATTATCGGATGTAATTCTGATTCCAGCCAGTTGATTCCCATTTCATCGGTAGTAAACCTTCTGCCCTCTTCTTCAACCCCGGCTCCTGTAGGAGTGCGGCTTAAAAGAGCCAAACTAAGACTGATAATAAGAAACAGCGAGCCCAGTACAGTAGTAGCGCGGGTAAGGAAATTGCCCGACCTTGAGCCAAAGACCGTATTCGAACCTCCGCCGAACATTCCGCCAAGGCCGCCGCCTTCATCGTTTTGAATTAAAACCAATAATATAAGCAACACAGCATTAATAACGAAAAAAACCAATAAAACAATACTCAATATTCCCATTTTTCCAAGCTCCGATTTAAGATATATTTCAGTTTATCGAAAACTGATAATTTATGCAACACCTTTATTATAAACCTTGCTTCCCGGCGGAACAGACTGCGTTATCCAGACGCTGCCTCCGATAATGCTGCCGCGGCCAATAATAGTCTCGCCGCCCAGAATTGTCGCATTGGCATAAATTGTAACATCGTCTTCTATAGTCGGGTGGCGTTTATGGCCGCCTGCCTCTTTTTTAACCGAAAGCGCTCCAAGCGTAACACCCTGGTAAATTTTTACATTTTTCCCGATTATGGATGTTTCTCCGATTACAACACCGGTTCCGTGATCTATAAAAAAAGACTCGTCAATTTGAGCGCCCGGGTGAATATCGATGCCTGCTCGTGAATGAACAAATTCAGCTACCAAACGCGGGATAAGCGGTACTTGCCGTGTCCAGAAAAAGTGCGCAATTCGATGGACAGTAATCGCCTGAAACCC
>WQXE01000158.1 GCA_009784995.1 Treponema sp.
GAAATTGTTATAATATTTATGTTTGGCTTTCTATCCGCGCTTACAGCCGCGGCATTTGCATCAGGAAAGACGATTAAAATAAAACCTGCAGAGGTATTACGTTATGAATAATATTAAATTAGTTAATATTGTAAAAAATTATATTTCAGGCGCTGAAACGCTTCATATTTTAAAAGGCATCAATTTTGAAATTGAAGAAGGCAAAACTGTCGCCATAAGCGGACAGAGCGGCAGCGGTAAAAGCACGCTTTTGAATATTATTAGCGGACTGGATCGCTGCGACGAAGGAAAAGTATTTATAGGAAACGATGAAATAACTTCGCTTAACGAAAAAGATATTTCTGTATACCGGTCAAAAAAAATTGGTTTTATATTTCAGTTTCATTATTTATTAAATGATTTTACCGCTTTGGAAAATATAATGCTGCCAGCCTATATTGGCGGGTTAAAGAAAAAAGACGCGATTGAAACAGCAAAAGTGCTTTTAAGCGACGTAAAGCTGGAAGACAGGGCGAATCATTTTCCTTCGCAGCTTTCCGGCGGAGAACGCCAAAGAATCGCTGTAGCGCGTTCTATGGTTAATAACCCCGCGTTAATACTGGCGGACGAACCGACAGGAAATCTTGATCCTCAAAACAGCGAAATAGTATCAGAACTATTATTCGAAGGCGCGCGAAAATGGAAAAAAACATTAATAGTTGTAACCCATGATAAAAAAGTAGCGGCTAACGCTTCTGTCAAAATGGTTTTGGAAAACGGCAAGTTAAAAGAGGAAATGTTTTGACAGGTAAAGCGGCTTTTTTTATAGCGATCAGATACTTGTGGAGCAGAGCGCGCGAAGGAGTGCGATACCTGCGCGGAGCGGCTGCCGGAATCGCAGTAAGTTTAATACCCATAATAGTAACATTAATTGTCGCGGACGGAATGATAAAAGGAATTACAGACAGGTATCTGGAGTTTGGAACAGGGCATTTACAGGTTTTTGATTTATTTTCTTTGGATAATGTTGAAGATACAATAAATGAAATTAAGGAAATAGAAGGCATAAGGGGTGTTTGGTTAGAACAAAGAGGAATGGGTGTGCTTGCCGGAAGAAACGGAAGAACCGGAGTTACAGTACGTTCAATAGACCCATCTTTTTGGGATGATCAAAACAGCGCTTTATTTTTAAAAGTTATCGCTGGAGTACATAAACCACAAACGGATCGTGACGTTGTGTTAGGTGAAACACTGGCGGAAAATATCGGAGCTAATGTAGGAGATACAGTGCGGTTAATGACCGTGCGTACAAATGACGAAGGCAGAATGCTGCCAAGAATGACTTCGTTTACCGTTAGCGGAATAATTTCCTGCGGATATAACGAGCTTGACGCGTTATGGTGCATAACAACTTACGAAGGCGGGAATCGTATTTTATCTTCGGATCAAGCGTCATCGAGTTATATAATAAAAATTGACGATCCTTACAAAAAAGCCGATTTTTTCGCGTGGGAATTATTTAAAAGATTGGGAAGCGGTTTTACCGTATACACCTGGAAAGACCTTTTGCGTTCTCAATACAGTTCGTACGAAACAACAAGGCAGCTTTTATTATTTATCATGGCTTTAATCGTAATTGTTGCCGCCGTTAACGTGTCTTCGGCTACAAGTATGCTGGTTTTGGAACGAAAAAGAGATATTGCCGTATTAAAAATATCGGGCGCGAGCGTAAACGGAGTAACAGGCGTATTTATTTACAGCAGTTTTTTAACAGGGCTTGTTGGAAGTTTTATAGGGATAACTTTAGGACTTTTAATAGGCTGTAATATAAATATATTAATCCGATCTTTGGAAAAACTATTAAGCTTTTTTTCCAATCTGTTTAACGGAAGTCAGATAAAAATACTTGACCCGGGTTTTTATCTTGAAACTATCCCGATAATCGTAGACTGGAACGCGGTCTTTTTAATAGGGCTTTTCGCGGTTTTATGCTCGGTTTTGGCTTCGATAATACCGGCGTACAAGGCGGGGAAGTTAAAACCGATGGAACTGCTTAGAAAAACTTAATTAAAGAGAGAAGAGGTTCACGCAAAGACGCAGAGGCGCAAAGGAAGAAGATGGGAAAAGGAATTTGTTTATTTTTAGGCTATTAATATTCTATAAGATGCACTATAATATGTAGAATATTAGGATAAATTAGGAATGATTTGTAAGAAAATGCGTAAAATTACCATTTTTCTCATTTTTTTCTCTTTAATATTTACCTCGTGTCCAGATCCGTTTATGTATGATTTTCATGAAGGCGGATTTACACATATAAACATTCCAAGCGGCATGGGTGCTTTTTACTTACAAATCGACGATGTAAAAGCAAGGGCAATTATGCCCCAGTTTAACGTAGATCTGTTTGAAAAATTTATACTGGATTTTATAGATAATGCTACAAATGAAATTATTCAAACAGTTGAACGTACAAGCGGTAATCTGGATAATCCCGTATTTTTATTTCCCGGAAATTACAGATTAAAAATATCCGCGTTTACATTATCGGCAAATGTCGACCCCGCGGCGGTAGGAGAATCCGGACAGTTTAATATATCCACAGGTAACACCACGTTTGGAAATGTGGAACTGGAAGTATTTATTAATGACGGCGGAACGGGAACATTTTCCTGGAAGTTAACTACACCAGAAAATTTTAACCTTGAAGTACAAAATATTACTATTACACATTTGAATTATGATCCTGTAGAATCGATAGATTTGACATTTAATACGGTTAACGGAGTAGATATAAGTGAAGGTTTTCGTGATAATTTAACCTCAGGATATTACCGTGTGACTTTGACATTGATAAAAGATACCCAAACAGATCCAGTTATCGTCAGGCAATTTTTACACATATACAAAGACATGGAAAGCAAATTGGAAATGACATTTAACAACAGTCATTTTGGCATATTCGGCACTATAGACGAAGTAGAAGATTTTTACCAAAGAGTAGCGTCTTACGCGACCGCCACAAGCGACGTTGTAATAAATGTTTCTTCCAGTCTTTTATTGTACAAAGTTGTTTCGGTTCCCTCAAACCCGAACGGTCACAGACTAATTATACAAAGCACTGGTATACCACAGTCGTTAATAAGAGATTTTGCCGATACCGATTCTGATAGCGGTTTGTTTACGATTCCCGCAGGCGCTAGAGTGACATTTGACAATATATTAATTGAAGGCGCCAATTATAGCGGCACTACGTCTCCTCTTGTAAACATTCAAACAGGCGGCGTTTTAACAATGAACGATGTTTCCGTTACAGGTACGCCGAATAACCTTACCGACGTATTTGTTTCCGTGGGAGCGGGTACGTTTACATTGTCGGGAAATATCACAATAGGAGCGCTTGATCTTGTTTCCAACGGAACAAGTAATTCCAGTGTAACAATCGCCCCGCCCGGTTTAACAGGCGGCAGTATAGGAAGACTGGATTTACGCGGAAATCATAACGATTTATATACTGTAATAACACAGCAGTGGGAAGGAAGGAACGCGCTTCAAGGAAGCGGATATACATTGCAGCAGTCGGATGTAAACAGATTTACATTGGGAGAATTTATCGGTACGGGTGTAAACAGACTTGCTGTTAATACGAATCATAGAATTGAAAGCGCAGGTATTGACGCGGGAAAAATAGTTAAAGTACACCATGATGTTTTTACACAGATTGCTTTATTCAGATTCGCTACGGCAAATACTACAATTACTTTAAACGATGATGCGGATTTTTTAATACGCGCGAATATCCCATTGCCGCAGGTTGGCGGTTCTACCTTAACTATACGCAGCTCGAACCCGTCCGCCAGGCAAATAATTACCCGCAGATTTTCCGATTTGGCTAACAGCGGATTATTTATGGTACCTACGGGAGTAACGTTAATATTTGAAGAAATAATAGTGGATGGAGACAAGGGTACTCATGTAACAAACGCAGCACCTCTTGTAAGAGTAGACGGCGGCACCTTTACGATGAGAAACGGAGCTGTGTTGAGAAATAACAGAGCGAGTAACGGCGGCGGAGTGAATGTGGTAACTGGCACTTTTGTTATGAGCGGTGGAGAGATAAGTGATAATACCGCGACAGGCAACGGCGGCGGAGTGTATAAAGACGGCAGCGGTTTATTTACGATGAGCGGCGGAAAGATAAACGGTAATTTTTCCAACAGTACTTCCACAACC
>WQXE01000159.1 GCA_009784995.1 Treponema sp.
GAAGTTATACAGGAACGCCTTGAACGTGAGTTTGACCAATCGGTTATCTTTACAGCTCCTTCTGTTAAATACAAAGTAAAAGTAAAAGGCGGCGAAGAAATGTTTATCGATAATCCTGTCGATTATCCCGACGAAGGCCGCCTTGAAAGCGCGGAAGAACCGTACATCCGAGCCGCTGTTATTACACCTACAGATTATCTTGGAAACATCATGACGCTTTGCATGGAAAAAAGAGGCGTACAAACAAATATGACTTACCTCGATGAAAAACGTGTTGAAATAATTTTTGATATGCCGCTTGCCGAAGTATTATTTGATTTTTACGACCGTTTAAAAAGCATAAGCAGAGGTTACGCGTCATTCGATTATGATATTTCAGGTTATAAAGCTACAGAACTTGTAAAACTTGACATTCTGCTTAACAGTAAACCTGTAGACGCTCTTTCTCAGCTTGTATTTAAAGACAGCGCTTACGATCGCGCGAGAAAATTCTGCGAAAGGCTGCGCGATGAAGTCCCGCGCCAGCAATTTAAGATTCCCATACAGGGTGCGATTGGCAGCCATGTCATTGCTCGTGAAACGGTAAACGCTCTTCGCAAAGACGTACTTGCAAAATGTTACGGCGGCGACATTACGCGCAAACGAAAACTTTTGGAAAAACAAAAAGAAGGCAAAAAACGCATGAAAATGGTCGGCGATGTTGAACTTCCGCAAAGCGCGTTTTTAGCTGTGTTAAAATCCCGCGATGAATAATCGATAATACAATCGACGAATAATCGATTAATAATTTAATTAATTTCTTGCCAGTTTTTCAAACAGTTCTTTAAAAAGATTGTCCCTGTTAATGTGATACACATAACGGTAAAGGTGGCGGCGGTTATCAAAACTGTACCGGTGACTGTATTCGGGAATTGGGCAATGTTCCAGTCTATCATTCATAAAATCGCCATCCAAAAGCCAGCCGACCGCCGTAACATCCCAAATAACACGAGTCCAGGTTGATATACCCGAATCATGATTAGCCGCTTTTGTTGTAACATCCAAAAGATAATTACATAGATCATTTTTTCCTCGAAGCCAATATTCAAGTTCCGGTCCACTTGTTGTAAAAGAAGAAACTACTCCCATACACGGAAGCTGAACCATGGCGGCTCCGCACCCGAAAATAACCCTTGCCGCGGCGACATCCTGCGAAATATTAAACTCCATATTATCGGGCCAATGAAGGGCGCTTCCTCCAAGCCACACAATAACAATACGGTCGATAATTTCAGGTTTCATTATTATAGCCGAAGCAACATTTGTAATTGCGCCGATTCCGACAACATACAAAGGTCTATCAGGCGAATACTGCATAGCAAGTTCTGCAAGACTTTTTGCAGCATCAGAATCAACATATTCGGTTTCGCTAGGCAGGTAACGGAAAGAGCCGCGTTTAACCAAAGGTTTTAAATCATCGCGTTTCATCAAAGTAAGAACATTGAAAATTTCATTATAACTTTTTTCCATACCATCAGCGGGGCTTGAAGAATTTTGATTAAAAAACGGAGCGGCATATATTCCTTTTAAATTAAGTTTTTCATCGGATTTAATTAAAAACGCGAGAGCGAATTGATCGTCAATTTCATTAAAAGTATCAGTATCTAAAACTACATCGATTTTTCTATTTGGTTTTTGAAGCCTCGTTAATAATCCGGCATTTATATTTTCGCCGGGTCCGACAATATGTGTCCAATTTTCAGCCGCGACTTTTGGTTTATCAATATTTTCCATAATTATCTCCTTGTTATGATGGTTTTATTTTCTTCAGTATTATTATAACATAAATTCATGAAAGTACTTGTATTTGGTTCGATAAATATCGATCTTTTATATTCTGTTGACCACATCGTAAAACCGGGAGAAACAATCAGCAGTTCCATGTTTCAAAAAAGCGCGGGCGGCAAGGGAGCGAACCAGGCGGCGGCGCTGGCAAAGGCAGGTTTGCACGTTTACATGGCAGGTAAAATTGGGAGCGATGGCAAGTTCATTTTAGAGCTTTTAGAATCCTATAAAATAAATACACAAAAAATAATAAAATACGACGGCGCTACAGGACAAGCAATAATACAAATCGATAAAAACGGACAAAATTCTATAATTTTATACCCGGGTGGAAATGAAGAAATTACAGTGAATGAAATTCAAGAAACATTATCCGGATTTAATCCCGGTGATATAATCGTTTTACAAAATGAAATCGTCCATCTTGATCTAATTATGGAAACCGCGAAAAAACAAGGAATGAGGATTTGCGTCAATCCATCGCCATTTAACGAAAAAATTAGTTCACTTCCATTAAACCTTGCCAACTGGATTTTTGTAAACGAAATTGAAGGTGCGGCTCTCGCGGGGCTTCCTCCAGAAACCGACCCGCAAACGGTTTTGGATAAATTGACAAAGCTTTATCCCGCAGTGGAGATCATCCTTACCGCGGGAAAAGACGGAGCTTTTTACGGCTTTGGAAAAACCAGAATAAAAAACGAAATTGTAAAAGTTCCTGTAGTGGACACAACCGCCGCGGGAGACACTTTTACAGGTTTTTTCCTGACAGCAAGAGAAAAAAACATGTCTGTTCAGGAATCTTTAAAAATCGCATGTAAGGCTTCTTCGATAACAGTTTCTAAAAAAGGCGCGATGGAGTCGATTCCTTTTGCGAACGAAGTGTTTTGAACACTAATTAAAGAAGCGGCATTAATTACTTTAAAAACAAGTAATCTGGAAGAATTATTAACAGGGAATATTACTTTTCCTGAGGAACAAATATTAATTTTCTTTTATATCCAATACATAAATAGTAAATGATCTTGAACTGTCATTAATTGCCCAGTATACTTTTTTATTAACAGGGTTAAAGCGTAAAACATCATTCATATTTAAACGCGTTTCAAGTTGTTGTATTTCTGATAATAATTTACCAGTCTCGTCTATAATTACCATATGGGTAGAAAGATAACCTGAACGGGTGCTTGAAACTATATTTGCGGCTTGAGTAGAAAAAGAAAATAATTCCCATAATAAAAGATAACGTCCGTCTTGCATAGAAACAATCTTTGGATGCCCTGCATGACCTTCTTCTCTTGTATAGTTTGTTATATAAACAGGAGCGCTGCATATTGTCAAATTTTCATCAATAGTAAGTATAAAAAGATTACGCGGATTATTTAGTATTCTTCCGTAAATTCCGTTAAATATATAACCTGTAGACGTTTTTGCCAGACCACCCATTTCGGCATATGTCGCGTTTGCTCCAATGTTTCCCGGAAAAATAAACGAGTTTATTCTTTTGGTTTCACTTCCATTTATAAATTTATTAAATGAAAATGATCTTGGGTATGCGTCTCCGTGATCTGCATATAAAAATCCATTTTCTACAGGAAGTATAAATTGATTAAATGAGTGACTGACATACGGAATTATGTTATTACCAGTAAGACTAATCCTGTTATTTCCAACCTGACCCCTGTCTATCCTTTCAAATGTATCTTTATTAATTATAAAACCATAAGATGATTGATGATTATTAAATTTCTGACGAGCAAAATAAATCGCGAGCATTGAACCGCTTAACTCAATTCTGCACGTTCCTGCGCGAAAAGGTATAGCTACTCCGTTAAAACTGTTTATTGCCATCGCTTTTAATGTATAAGAAATGATTTTTTCTCCATGCGGGTTATATTTTACAGTAGCCATATTTTCTTCATTATGATTTCTTGTTTGTTTAGCGAAAAAAAAGTAGTAGTATCCTTCGTCATCTTTTGTAAAAGCTCCCAGTATATCCATTTCATTTTGGATAGTTAATCTTCTTTGTTCTTCAAGTTCGCTGTTAAACTCATAAATATGTGTTCTTTTCGCGTCTGTATCTGAGACACAAACAGTAACAGAACCGTCATTATTTACAAATGTCATAACGGTTGGATGCTGACCTGGATAATGTATATACAGATTGCCAATATTATCAACAGAATCACGAATAAAATAATCAACTGATAGTTTTACAGATAGAAGATTAGATGTTCGATTTATAGAAACGATATGTTCTAGTTGTACTGATGTTTCTGTTTGAGCAAAAACCGAGATGCAAAGTAGAATGAGAAGCAGGGATAAAAGTAGTTTTTTCATAAAAATATTATACCACAAATCATACCTTCGGTATGTACACGAATAAAC
>WQXE01000160.1 GCA_009784995.1 Treponema sp.
CAAAAAATAACTGGCAAAGCGCTCCCAAAGAAGGAAGACCGGAAACGCTTCCTGTGTGGAATTTTAAAAGACAAAATAATTCTGAACAGGTTGATACTGTTAGCTCTGCTACTCCAAAAGGAGCTGTAAATATTCAAATAGATAACAGCTCTTTAAATGAAGGACAGGAATATAATTTTTATTTGGAAATAAACCACAGTTTTGATTACAATGATTTTTGGACAGACAGTAACTCAGGGGTAAATGGACAGCCTTCATTAATATATCACGCGAAATTTACCGCTGGCGCAACAGATAGAATAAACTTAATTCCAATTGGACATGGTTCAATTGACGGGTCAAATGGAAATATTGTTTATGAGCTGGAATCGTTAACGACAGCTTTAACAATTATAAAAGATGCTTATATATTTTCAAAATGAAAAGTGTCAGATTGGCTTAGATTACCGAGGCTTCGTTTAAAATCAAATTTAAATATCTGTAGTTACTCTTTGGTGAGATACTTTTGTAATGTACTTATAAATTCTTCGATATCTACCGGTTTACCAATATGATCGTTCATTCCCGCTTCAATACACTTTTCTATGTCCTCACGAAAAACGTTAGCCGTCATCGCTACAATGGGAATCGTTTTTGCTTTTGCGAAAGGCAGCGCTCTAATTCTTCTGGTCGCCTCGTATCCGTCAATTTCCGGCATTTGTACATCCATTAAAATTAAATCATAAACATCCGGTGATTTTTCAAACATTTCAACCGCTTTTAAACCATTTTCCGCGCAATCCATTTCAAGCATTGTAGGTTCAATCAGTACTTCAATTATTTCACGGTTTATTTCAACATCTTCTGCCAAAAGAATTCTATATCCTTTAAAAATGTGTATGAAATCTTCGCTTTCTTCTTCCAGCGCGCGGTTTATTCCAATCGATTCATTTATCGCGTCTGCGATCGCGGAAGGGAAAAGAGGCTTTGACAGGAATTTATCAACACCTGCTTTTTTCGCTTCGGATGCGATGCCGCTCCATTCCGCGGCGGAAATCATTATAATGATTGTATGTTCGGGTGATTTGGATTTTGCCTTTAACTCGCTCGCGAGTTTTATGCCGTCCATATCCGGCATTTTCCAATCGACAAAATATATATCGTACATACCATTAATACCAACAAGAGCCAGAGCTTGCTGACCGCTTAATGCCGTATCGCATTTCTTGCCAAACCCGTGTAAAACATCAGTAAAATAATTTAAAACAGTTTGATCGTCATCTATTGCCATTATGGAAACATTTCCCCAGCCTATACCGATTTCAGAAAGGGTTGGCATGCTTTTTATTCCGCGTTTTGCTTTGAATGTAAAAAAGAATTTTGATCCTTCTCCAAGTTCAGATTCAAGCCAGATGTTTCCACCCATCATTTCTACAATACTTTTAGAAATGGCAAGACCAAGACCTGTACCGCCGAACTTGCGGGTTGTTTCCAGATCAGCCTGATGAAACGATTTAAAAAGTTTATTTTGCTGTCCGGGACTTATGCCTATGCCGTTATCGGTAACTGTGATCTGTATTGTGTATTCGTCTCCCTGCGCAGTTTCTACCTTTTTAATAAAACGGGTATCAAGGATGATGGAGCCGTTTTCGGGTGTGAACTTAACAGCGTTGCCTAAGAGGTTTGTTATTACTTGCGCGAGCCGCTGATCATCGCCGATTAATGTGCGCGGTATTGATTTATCGATATGTACAGATACCTTCTGATTTTTTTCGTCAGCGCGAAACGCCGCGATATTAACCACACGCTGAAGCATTTTTTCAAATTCAAACTCTTCATACGACAATTCCAGTTTGTTCGCTTCAATTTTTGACATATCCAGAATATCATTAATGACACCTAACAAATGCTGCGAAGCGTTTTCTATTTTTGATAAACAATAATCTTTACGCTGTATATCCGCCGCTGATTTTCCTATATAAGTCATTCCGATAATAGCGTTCATCGGCGTGCGTATTTCGTGGCTCATGTTGGAAAGAAAGAGGCTCTTCGCTTCATTGGCTTGCTGCGCTTTTTGCGTCGCTTCTCTAAGCGCGGTTTCTGATTTACGTTTTGAAAACGCTCCCGCGAGGATCGAGCCCGCCATTGTCGCGAGCCTGAACTCTCCCTGTGCCCAATCCGCCTGTTCAAATGTAGTAGCAAAGACAAGGTATCCCGCGCGTGTGCCTTCTACCATCAGTGGTATGTAACAAAAACTTTTTTCTTCCAATGATGTACCGGGATTTGCTTTAAAAACCTCTACTGCCGCTTTTTCGTAGTAACAGCCTGTCGCGTCAGCTTCATCAAGGATCGGCTTCATAACATTGTATTCAAGTGTGCGACCCAGTACTCTTGGCGTTTCCTTGTTTATAACATCTTCATGAGTACAATGCAGTAAACTGTCCGGCATATATTCCAGAATGATAGCTCTGTCTGTCTTGGTAAAATCGCGCAGTTCAAAAAGAGCGTTATCAATCAAAACATCAAAGTCATAAGGCTGAGTGAAAGGTACTGAAAACTTTGATATAAATCCTTGAGTACGAAGTTCCGCTTCTCTTGCCGCGAATAAAACATCTTCGGTTTTTTTTCTGGAATACGCGCCCGCTATGATCGAACCTGCCATAGTAGCGAGGCGGAACTCTCCCTCTGCCCAGTTTGCCTGCTCGAACATTGTAAAGAAAACCAAATAACCCGCTCTGTTACCGCCAATTGTAAGCGGTATATAGCAAAAACTTTTTTCGCCTAAATCAGTATCGGGATATCTGTGAAAAAAACGTGACGCAGCTTTTTCATAAAAACAGCCTGTTCTGTCCGCTTTGTCAAGAATAGGTTTCATGGTTTTATAATTAAGTGAACGTCCCCATACTTTTGGAGTTTGCTTGTTGATAACATCTTCATGGGTACAAAGAAGCGAGTCATCCGGTTGAAACTGTAGAATGATGGCTCTGTCTGTATTGGTAAAATCACGTAATTCATAAAGCGCGTCATCGATCAATTCGTCAAAATCATAGGATTGTGTAAAAGGGACTGAAAATTCCGATATAAATTTCTGCGTGCGTAATTCTGCTTCGTTAGCCGCGATTAAAAAATCTTCGCTTTTTTTTCTGGAATACGCACTCGCGATAATTGAACCTGCCATTGTGGCTAACTGGAATTCGCCCTCTGTCCAATTCGCTTCTTCAAACATTGTGAAAAAGACAAGATAACCGGCTCTGCTGCCGCCGATTGTTAGGGGAATGTAGCAAAAACTTTTTTCTCCTAAATCGGCAGATGGGTATCTTTGAAAAAATCTGGAAGCCGCTTTTTCGTAGAAGCAGCTGATTCTATCCGCTTTATCAAGAATAGGTTTCATCATTTTAAAAGCAAGAGATCGCCCGATTACTTTCGGAGTTTTTTCGTTTATTATATCTTCATGTGTGCAAAGAAGAGAACCGTCCTGTTGAAATTCCAGTATAATAGCTCTGTCAGTTTTGGTAAAATCGCGCAATTCATAAAGCGCGTTATCAATTAAATCATCAAAATCATAAGGGCGTGTAAATGGAACTGAAAACTCTGACATGAATTCCTGAGTGCGTAATTCCGCTTCGTTTGCCGCGTGAAGAATCTCCTCGCTTTTTTTTCTGGAATAAGCGCCCGCGATGATCGAACCCGCCATTGACGCTAGGCGGAATTCCCCCTCTGCCCAGTTTGCCTGTTTGAACATCGTAAAAAACACTAGATACCCGGCTCTGTTACCGCCTATTTTTAATGGAATGTAACAAAAACTTTTTTCGTTTAAATCGGTTGTGGGATATCTTTGAAAATACCGGGATGCCTGTTTTTCATAGAAACAGCCGGTATTGTCTGCCTCGTCAAGAATGGGTTTCATCATTTCATAGGTAAGCGAGCGTTCCAATACTTTAGGTGTTTCCTTATTTATTACACTTTCGTAAGTGCATAGTAAGGAACCATCAAGTTGAAATTCCAGAATGATAGCTCTGTCAGTTTTGGTAAAATCGCGCAATTCGTAAAGCGCGTTATCAATCAACTCGTCAAAATTATACGGTTGTGTAAACGGTACTGAAAACTTTGAAATAAACTCCTGCGTTCGCAGTTCTGCCGCCGCTCCTGAGTTTATGTTTTTGTCATCCATA
>WQXE01000161.1 GCA_009784995.1 Treponema sp.
TGCGCTGGGCGATATTACGATGGACATATATGACCGCACCATAACCGCAATAATCGGACCTTCCGGCTGCGGTAAATCGACATTACTGCGTGTTTTTAACCGCATGAACGATTTGATACCCGGCGTAAAGGTCGATGGCAGCATCATGATCGATGATTTTTCGGTTTTTGACGCTGCCACAGATGTCGTTACACTCAGGAAAAAAGTAGGGATGGTTTTTCAGCGCCCAAATGTATTTCCAAAAAGCATCTACGATAATATCGCGCTAGGTCCTCGCCAGCACGGGATAAAACGAACGCAGGTACTTGATGAAATCGTAGAGCGCAGTTTAAAACAGGTAGCGCTTTGGAACGAAGTAAAAGATATATTAAAAAAACCGGGATTAGACCTTACGGCAGGTGAGCAGCAAAGGTTGTGCATTGCCCGCGCCATTGCGATAGAGCCGGAAGTCATATTGATGGATGAATCATGCAGCGCCCTTGACCCCGAATCCACAATGAAGATCGAAGAGCTGATGCTCGACCTTGTAAAAAAATATACAATTATAATAGTCACTCACAACATGGAACAGGCGATGCGTGTTTCCGGCATGTCGGCATTTTTGATGATAGGAGATGACAGGGTGGGCAAACTCGTTGAATACGGACCAACCCGCGAAATGTTTATCAGACCAAAAGATAAAAGAACAGAAGATTATATCACAGGCAGGTTCGGTTGAAAAATATAAATATATTAATCAAAAAAGATTTCACACGGAGACACGGAGACACGGAGATTTTAAGAAAGTTGTATTCTCTTTATTTATTTTTCTTTCCTCCGTGCCTTTGTGCCTCCGTGAGAGATAATGGGAAAAAAATCATTTTTGTTATTTTATTAATGTTTACAATAATTTCTTGCGAGGGTAGGTCGCAGGCGAATTTGGTCGTAGCGGGTTCTACTTCGGTGCAGCCGTATGTCGAACTTTTAGCCGAAGAATTTGAACTTTTAAATCCCGGCAGCGGTATCGATATTCAAGGCGGCGGATCTTCTGCGGGAATAACTGCAGCAGAGTCGGGAGCCGCTGATATTGGCATGTCATCACGCTGGCTTAAAAGAACAGAAGAAGATCTTTGGTCTATCGAAATTGCAAAAGACGGACTTGCCGTGATCGTTCATCCAAACAATCCAATCGTGAATTTGACACTGGAACAAGTTCGTGATATTTATTCGGCAGTAATAACAGACTGGAGCCAGCTTGGTGGAAGAAATGCAAGGATACATTTAATCGCGCGTGAAGAAGGTTCCGGGACACGAGGCGCTTTTGAAGAAATGGTTATGGGTAGTAATACATCGCATCGAATTACACCAAGAGCTATCGTGCAAAATTCCAACGGAGCTGTACGGCAGCTTGTCGCGGGCGATCCAAACGCTATCGGATTTATTTCGCTAGGTCTTGTCGACCGCACGGTAAAAGCTGTAAGTCTTGACGGCATCGAGGCTTCGCCTGAAAATGTAATGGACGGCAGTTATACGCTTTTCCGTCCGTTTTTATTTGTTTCAAAATCAGTGCCGCCTACGGGGCTTGCGATGGAGTTTATTGAATTTATTCTTTCGCCGCGCGGCAAAGAGCTGATGACACAAGAGGGGTTAATCCCTTAATATGGAAAATAATATATGGTAATAAATATGATTAAGATGATAAAAAAGTTCAAAGAAAATTTATCAAAAAATATATTTTTGATATTGGCTCTTTCATCGATTTCGGTGCTGGCGCTGATAACAGTTTTTATCATCATGAGAGGCGCTCCGATAATCGCGCAGGTTGGCATTATCAATTTTGTTTTTGGAATGGAGTGGGCGCCGTCTAGGGGATTGTTTGGAATTTTCCCGATGATCATCGGAACCTTAACCGTCACTATTGGCGCTGTCATCATCGGTGTTCCTGTCGGTATTTGCTGCGCTGTTTTTCTCGCGGAGTTTGCGCCTCCGATGATGAGTAATATTTTCAGACCCGCGATACAATTGCTCGCCGGCATTCCTTCTGTTGTTTACGGCTTTTTAGGTTTGGTGTTTGTTGTTCCGGCTGTGCGTGATTATCTTGGGGGTCCGGGGCTTAGTATTTTAACAGGATCGATAATACTCGGAGTTATGATTTTACCTACCATTATAAGTATATCCGAAGTATCGATTTTAGCGCTGCCCAAACAATATAAAGAAGGCGCGCTTGCTTTGGGTTTAACACACTGGCAGACAATTTATTCTGTTATGCTGCCTGCGGCGAAATCCGGAATTGTAGCTGCGGTAATTTTAGGAATAGGGCGGGCGGTAGGAGAGACAATGGCTGTCATTATGGTTTTGGGAAATGCTGTCGCTCTTCCTGAATCAATTTTGGATCCTGTAAGAACTCTTACTACAAATATCGGGATTGAAATGGGTTATGCTTCCGGCGAACATCAGCAGGCGCTTTTTGCAACAGGCATTGTATTGTTTGTTTCGATTATGCTGCTCAATTCATTCGCTCAATATATTACACGGAAAAAATAATGAAATTAAAACTAACGCCCGTACAAAGTGAAAAAATTGTAAAAGTATTAATTTGGACAATCGCTCTTTCTATAATCGCTCTTTTATTATTTATAATTGTTTACTTACTTATAAAAGGCATCCCTGTTATCAACTGGCAATTTTTAACCGACATTCCTCGCAGCATGGGGCGCACTGGCGGTATTTCGTCGACGATAGTCGGCACTTTTATGGTGACAGGGCTTGCAATCATTTTGGTAATTCCGTTCGGCATCGGCACCGCATTTTATTTGGCGGAGTATACAAAAGAAACAATCGTAACACGCATTATCCGCTTTAGCGCCGAATCTTTAGCGGGGATTCCTTCTATAGTATACGGACTTTTTGGTTTTATTTTCTTTGTAATAATTCTTGGTTTGGGCTGGTCAATTTTATCCGGAGGGCTTACGCTTGCTATAATGATCCTGCCTACTGTTATCCGCACATCGGAAGAAGCAATTTTAGCTGTCCCAAAAATTTACCGCGAAGTAAGTTTTTCGTTAGGCGCTACAAAGTGGCAGACAATCAGCAGGGTTGTATTTCCGTCTGCGCTTCTTGGTATCGTAAACGGAATAATTTTAAGCGTAGGGCGCTGTGTCGCCGAAGCCGCCGCGGTTTATCTTACAGCCGGTTTTGTTCTGCGTATGCCGAATTCAATTTTTGCGTCTACAAGAACGATGGCAGTGCATTTTTATATACTGGCATCGGAAGGTATTTCGATGGAGAATGCCTACGGTACTGCCGCTCTTTTAATAATTTTTATTTTGCTGATAAACGTTGTAGCCAATACATTGGTAAATAGATTTATAGCTAAATCTCTAAAAAGGTAAAAGTCAAGGAAAACATGGAACCAAAGATTGTTTTAAACAATGTAAACTTCTATTATGACAAAAAACAGGTTATCTATAATCTAAGTCTTAAAATTCCTTCTAACGAAATAATGGCAATCTTTGGACCAGCGAATAGCGGTGTTACAACATTACTACGTTCTCTTAACAGGCTCTGCGATCTTACTCCCAGCGCGTGGATGAACGGACAAATACTTTTAGACGGACAAAGTATTTACGCGGATGATGTTAACGTAACAGAACTTCGCCGCAGGGTTGGAATGGTTTTTGAAGTACCTACTCCTCTTCCAATTTCTATTTTTGAAAATATCGCTTATGGTCCTCGCCTTATCGGAAAAAAAAGTAAAAAAGAATTATCACATATAGTAGAAGATTCTCTACGCAAAGCCGCCTTGTGGGACGAAGTTAAAGACAGGCTTTCAATTTCCGGCATGAGTCTTTCAGGCGGTCAGCAGCAGCGTATGTGTATAGCGCGTGTTTTGGCATTGCAACCCGAAGTTATTTTAATTGACAGAGCATGTTCGGGGCTCGACCCAATATCAACAGCGAAGATCGAAGAATCTTTAATGCAGCTTAAAGAACAGTTTACAATTGTTATCGCGCCTCACAATGTTCAGCAAGCGGGACGCATCTGCGACAGAGCGGTGTTTATGTTGATGGGACACCTCACAGAAGAAGGCACAAAAGCCGAAGTTTTCATGAACCCAAAAGATCAAAGAACCAGCGATTATATTACGGGAA
>WQXE01000162.1 GCA_009784995.1 Treponema sp.
TCCTACAGGAATAAAAATTGAACTGCCGCAGGGTTATGAAGCGCAGGTTCGTCCGCGTTCTGGTTTAGCGATAAAAACAGGTTTAACAGTTCTTAATTCACCGGGAACAATTGACGCTGATTATCGCGGTGATATAGAAATTATCCTGATTAATTTAGGTGAAATGGATGTTACAATAAATGATGGAGAACGTATAGCGCAGCTTGTAATAACACCCGTAAGCCGCGCTAAAATAATGGAAGTTGAAAAACTTTCGCCAAGCCAAAGGGGGAGCGCAGGTTTCGGCTCAACCGGGATTTAATTTACAGGGATGTAATTGTATGGAAAGAAAGCTCTTAATTTCACCAACAATTTATCGTTACATGCTTGCGGAAATGTTTTTTACTTTTCTTATCTGTTTTTGTTTTTTCTTTTTTGTTTTTTTTGTTAATCAAATACTGTTAATGGCAAGAGATGTTCTGGAAAGGCATGTGCCGTTTATACAGGTTGTATTATTAATTATTTTTTCATTACCGGGTGTTATCGCAATGTCGGCGCCTTTCGCTTCTCTGGTAGCTACATTAATGACAGCGGGACGATTAACTTCTGATAACGAAATCCTTGTTATGCTTACATCAGGATTTTCCTATAAAATAATATTTTTTCCCGCGATTACAATGGGTATAATAATTTCTATTATGTCTTTTTTTACAAATGACGTATTACTTCCCGCCGGTACAATTCAATTTAATAATCTTTGGAGAAGGATTTTGGTTTCGGTTCCCGCTCTGGAGCTTCAGTCAAATTCGGTAAAAAGATTTAGAGATACAGTTGTTGTAACAGGCGGTGTTTCCGGTAATGTAATTCATGATCTGCTTATTATAGATAAAACAGAAGACGGCGAAAGACGTATAATAATGGCAAGCAGAGCTGAACTTAAAGATGGAGGCAGAGAGGGGCTTAGTTTAAATCTTGATAACGCGTTTATTCAATCATCAAAAGAAGTAGTAAGAGAAAATTATGATTACGCGACCGCTGATAGTCTGGAATACTGGGTTTCCAACGAAGATATTATTCAGGCAGATTTTAACGTAACTCCAAGAGAGATGAGTTCAAGGGATGTTCTTTCGGTTATTCGCGCCAGAAGAGCGGGTTTAGCGATACGCGAAAACGATAGAAAAATCAGAATGTTTAATGGTATTAATGAATTGGAAAATATTTTAAGAGCGGGACCACAATCCGCGGACTGGAATAAAAGAAACGCGAGTTATTTAAGTATAGATCGCGATTTGGCGATACTTGATTCAATCAGGAACGACAGAACTTTACTTACTTATGTTGTAGAAATTCACAGGAAATTTTCTGTTCCAATTGGCGCTTTTTGTTTTGTGTTTTTAGCGGTTTCGCTGGGACTTATGGCAAAAAAAAGCGGGCAAACTGTCGGTTTTATTTTTGGTGTTATAATTGCCGTTATATATTGGAGTATGCTTTTTGTCGGACAGACAATGGCGTTACGCGCGGGTTCTCCTCCGTTTTGGTCTATGTGGCTTCCAAATATTTTATCTTTAGGTATTGGAATAGTATTAGCGGTTATCAGGGTTAGAAAATGAACAAAATAATGATACTTGACAAATATTTATTACGGCAATTCTTTCCAATGTTTTTAATAGCGTTATCATTATTCGCGTTTTTGTTTATTCTTATCGATCTTTTTTCTAATTTAATCCGTTTTTTAAATAATGAAGTTCCCATTTTAACAATTTTAAATATTAGTTTTTTTTATATTCCAAAAACCATTTCATATGCCATGCCAATATCTTTGCTTTTTGCCGCCGCGTATACGTTAGGTGATCTATACGCCAAAAATGAACTAACCTGTATTTTTTCCAACGGAATTCCATTTTGGCGTTTTTGCCTTTCTTTGTTGGTAGTTGGTTTTTTTTCTTCCTTTTTTTCATTTTTCTTTGATGATTTACTGGTAATACCTACCCTTAAATTAAAAACCGATCTTCAAAGACGCGCGTTAAACCAATATGTAACAGAAAGCGATACAAATGTTGTTATAATTACAAGAAACGGCCGTCTTATTTATTCTGTTGATTTTTTTGATTACGGCAGAAAATCTCTTAACGGTGTTATTATTATCGAAAAGGATGAAAAAGGCAATTTCTATTCACAGATTCGCGCGCCTTCCGCTGAATGGAATGAAACGCATTGGGAGTTTAGAAACGCTGTAATTTATAAATACGAAGGAGATATACTGCGCATTCGTCCGCTGACTCCGTGTATGTCGTATAACGAACATCCCGATATTTTCAGAAGAAGAACAGTAGCGATTCAGGAACTGCGCGTAAGAGACGCGGGAATACTGGTAAAAGATCTTAGATCTTTGGGGCTGGAGTATTTTAAAGAACAGGCGAATTATCATCATCGTTTTTCATTTGCGACAACTTCGTTTATTGTTATGATACTTTCGGTATCAATGGGCGGCAGATTCAGAAAAAATATTTTATTAATGAGCCTTTTTACTAGTATCGCGGCGGCGGTTGTTTTTTACATTACAGAAATGCTAAGTATGACCATGGCAGGACTTAATTATTTTCCTCCATTTATAGGTGCTTGGTTTCCTGTTGTTTTATTTATTGTTATCGGAGTACTTTTACTGCGGAGCGCTAAAACTTAATGCGCTTTGAAGTTATAAACACTGACAAATCATGCGCCGCGAGAACAGGTATTCTAAAGCTTAGACATGGAGAAGTTAAAACTCCTGTTTTTATGCCGGTTGGAACAAACGGAACTGTTAAAGCGCTTACTGTAGATGATTTAAAAGAAATAGGTTTTAATTTAATTCTTTCAAATACGTATCATCTTTATTTGCGTCCCGGAGAAGAAGTTATTAAAAGCGCGGGAGGGCTGCGTAAATTTATTAATTGGGACGGAAATATTTTAACAGATTCTGGAGGCTTTCAAGTTTTTTCGCTTTCCGCGTTACGCAAAATTACAAATGAAGGAGCGAGTTTTCAATCACATATTGACGGTTCAAAACATTTTTTAACTCCCGAAAAAGCCGTTGATATTCAGGTAACTTTAGACAGCGATATACAAATGCAACTTGATTATTGTTCGCATTGGGGCGCGAGCCGCGAAGAAGCGGAAAAAGCGCTGGATATAACCGCAAACTGGTTGGATCGTTCGATAATCACTTGGAATAAAGCGAAGGAAAACGGTTATAATGGCAGCCTTTTTAGTATTGTACAAGGTAATTTTTTTCCGGATCTGCGTCAAAAAAGCGCGCGGATTTGTATCGATTCTGATACACACGGCATCGCGATAGGCGGTTTATCAGTAGGGGAGCCTCCTGAGCTTTTCAATGAAACAATGGCGGCGACAGCGGCCTTTTTGCCAAAAGAAAAACCACGATATGTAATGGGAATTGGTACTCCTGATTATATTTTAAACGCGATAGAACATGGAATCGATATGTTTGACTGTGTTTTACTAACAAGAGAAGGGCGAAATGGCAGGGTTTATACACATAAAGGACCAATCTCGTTAAAAAAGGCCGAAAACGCGCTCGATTTTACGCCGATAGATAAAGAGTGCGGATGTAAAGTGTGCGCCGGGTATTCCAGAGCTTATTTACGTCATTTATTTAAAACAAAGGAGATACTTTGTTCCATGCTGGCTAGTTTCCATAACCTGTATTTTATTAATAATTTAGTAACAAAAGCCCGTAACGCAATTGAACAAGGAAGGTTTTTAGAGTATAAGAAAGATTTTTTATCGAGATATTCAAATGGAGATACTAATGAATAGATTAAGAGTTTTTACCACGAACCACACGAACCATCACGAAATTAAAATTCGATATCTTAAAGAATTTCGTGTTTATTCGTTTAATTCGTGGTTAATTACTTTTTTAGTATTTTTTTTCTTGCTTTCCTTTCCATTGTTCGCGCAGCAGGATGTGGAAGCGACAAGGCGTGATACCATCCAATATGGCACAGAGACAGAAATAGCTTCCCTTATTCAAAGTCTTAGAACAGAAAACGCGGATTATCTTGATGATGAACTTATGGTTTTAATAGAAACTTCCAAAAATCAGCGAATATTAACGGGAGTTTTTGGATTTTTTGGCGAACGTGAAAAAA
>WQXE01000163.1 GCA_009784995.1 Treponema sp.
CAGGCTTTATGAAGTAAGAGAAAAAATAAACGGTGTTATGAGCCAGCTTCCGGAAAGTCTTCCTTCTCCGCCAAGAATTATTCAGTACAGCACATCAGAGCTTCCCATTATGACAATTATTGTAAGCGGAGAAGGAAACAGAAGCGAGCTTTCTGATTTGTGTATCGATCATATTATTCCCGCGTTGTCCCGCGTAACAGGTGTTGCTAATGTAAATATTAACGGCGATTCAAGAGACATTGTAGAAATTGTCGCCGATTTGGATCGTTTAAACGCGCTTCAGGTTTCACTTTTGGACATCGCGAGAATTCTTCCCGCCGCGAATATTTCATTACCCGGCGGCGAAGGTACGTATCAGGGTTATAATTTAAATATCCGTACAGACGGGCGTTTTACATCTTTGGAAGATTTTGAAGATCAGGTTCTAGCTTTTAGAGACGGACAATATATTCGATTAAAAAATGTCGCTGATATTATTATAAGCGAAGATCGAAGAACCAATTATGTTATTTCCGGCAAAGCCGGTTCCGCCGGCAGTTATGCCGCTGATTCACTCGCTCTATCTGTTGTTAAACAGCAGGACGGAGACAGCATAAGTATAAGCCGTGAGATTCGTTCTATTTTAAGCGATATGGAAAATGATTACGGCGGCGCTATTTCTTTTTCGTATATAAAAGATGACGCTGTAAATATTTCAATGTCTGTTAACTCTGTTTTACGCTCGGCAATTTTAGGAGCGTTTTTAGCCGTATTAGTTTTATTTATATTTTTGCATAACACAAGCGCGACATTAATGATTTGTTTTTCGATACCGCTTTCTATTCTTTTTACATTGCTTGGTTTGTGGGTAAAAGGTTCAAGCCTTGATCTTGTAACTTTGGGTGGCATTACCGCGGCAATAGGAATGATAATCGACGCTTCCATTGTAGTTTTGGAAATGATACAGCGTCATTTTAAAAAAGGACAGTTAAGCGCCGCGGGAGCGGCTTCGCTTGGCGTAAAGGAAACAGGGCAGGCTGTAATTGCTTCGATGACTACGACACTTGCGGCTTTTTTTCCCGTGTTGTTTCTAACAGGACTCGCTGGAATTATTTTAAAAGATGTCGCGTGGACAATAATTTTTGCTGTATTTTTCTCCATACTGGTCGCGATTATTGTAATTCCATTTTTATGCTCTCTTTTTCTTAAACCAGAAAAAGATCCAAAAGGATTAGTTAAAATTATTTCTGCTCCCGTAGAAAAGTTTATGGACACTCTTAATACTAAATACAAACAACTTTTACTTGGCGCTATAAAAAACAGATTTTCTTTTATCGCGGGAGTATTAATTCTTTTTGTTTTAAGTATTTTTTCGATTCGTTTACTTGGTTTTGAGTTTTTGGCACAGACAGATATGGCGGAAATTGTTGTAAGCGTAGAAACTCCCGGCGGTTATACATTGGAAATGACACGAGATAAAGTTATTCAATTGGAAAAAGCCATACAGGACATTATCCCGAATGAAATTGAAGCTTCGTTTTTTAACGTAGGACAAAGTGGAGCGTTCGCGATGGGCAATGAATCAAACCGCGCTTATGGAATAATAAAATTAAAACGAATTAGAGACAGAAAAAAACATGTTGTAGAAATAGTAAACGAGCTTAATGATAAAATAAAACGAATAATACCTGATGTGCAAGCCGATTTTCGTAACGGCGGTCTTTCCAATCTTTTATCGATGGCAACAGGCGGCGAAGGACTTGTTGTTAATGTATACGGAACAAATCTTGATACGGTTGTAGCCGCCGCGGAACAGGTAAGGCAGTATATGCTACAAGACCCAAATGTTGTAAATACCGATTTAAATATTCGTTTTAATCAGCGCGAAATGAACACACGCCTTTTACATCAATATTTAGGGCTTTTAGGTCTATCTTCTTACGAAGCGGCTCTTACAAACCGCATTATTTTTAATGGTATTTCTTTAGGAACTTTTTACGGACAGGATAAAAACTACCAGGGTAAGAATTACCATATTGAACTTAGAACAAATCTTGGCAGGGGTAATATCCCAAATGATGTTTTATATTCGCTTGGAATGATAAGTCAGGCAAACGTGGGTTCTTTGAACCCTGGTTCTTCAAACCCGATATCTTACGCTAATTTTGCCCGATTGGAAGTAGAAGAAACACTTTCGCAAATAAACCGCAGAAATAAATCGCGCTCAATTACCGTTAGCGCGACATTAAAAGATCCCAATGTACGCGAAAGCACCAACCGCCTGGAAACATTAATTAAATCACAGGGAATTGTTCCCGGCGCGACATGGGAGCTTGGTGGAACTGCCGCGGAAATGCTTTCGTCTTTTAGTTCGTTAATAATAGTTTTAATTATCGCGCTATTTCTTGTTTATTCTGTTATGGTTATACAGTTTGAACGTTTTACCCAGCCGTTACTTGTAATGTCTTCCATACCATTTACATTAATTGGCGTAACAGGAGGATTGCTTCTTTTCGGTTCTTCTTTAAATATTGTTTCCATTATGGGCATGATAACCCTCGCGGGACTTGTTGTGAATAACGCAATCATACTAATAAGTTATATCAACCTGCTTCGAAGCGAATATAAAATGCCGCTGGAAGAAGCTGTTTTAAACGGTTCAATTTCCCGCTTAAGACCCATCTTAATGACAACTGTGACAACTCTTTTTAGCGTTATACCACTTGCGCTTGCCACAGGCGAAGGCTCTGAAATTTACGCTCCGCTTGGTCAAAGTATTTTCGGCGGACTTTTCAGTTCCACTTTTATTACACTGTTTTTTATCCCTGTTGTGTATTTGATGCTGGAAAAACGCAGAGAGAGGAAGATGGGTGCGAACCAGATAAATCAACAAGAATAATGAATATAATTTTCATTTTTTTATTGACAATTTATTATAATAATTGTATATTTATTTTAGCTGAGCATCGTGTTCGGCTTCCAACCTCTGAGCAAGGGGAAGAGACATAGCATTGGGCTTGTCCAAAAGTGCCGCTTGTTCAGAGGTTATTTTTTTTGATCTGTACATTATTTCACCTGTTATTATTCTTTCTCTGTATCCAAATACTGTAGAAATTGCGTTAATATTTAATATCTTTCCTGCATTTTTTACATTCACGCAAACAGTAATATTTCTATTATTTACTTGTACATCAGAGTATTTTATGAATATTGTCTTTTAAACTTGCAGAACAATTTTTATTTTCCGGCATATTATTTAAAAAATTGTTTCAAGTAATGCTTTAACAGAATGTACTATTTGATTACCGCGGCGCATACGTCTGGCTAAAGCCAGACTACTTAAACAAATCATTTAACAATTATTTTGCGCCGACACGTATTTGATTATTTCATCTACATCCTAGCGGATGCATATGTTTGTGTCCATGAGCTCCAACAATTTCTTCTTTACGGGGGTTTAATGTTAAATCCATTGCTTCAAGAGGTATAGCGCCAAGTAAGGCTTCTTCGGCATCAGGTAAAACAAGCGCTTCACAAATAGCACTGCGATCCTTCCAAGTTACAACTAATGGACCCACAATATTATACATTGATTGTGTTCCATCGGCGAGTGTGCCTGTATCGGTTCTTGTTACTTTAAGCCCTAATTCTTTTCGCATTACCTCATTAATTACCATTGTCCATGCTCCTGTATCAACAAGTGCATTAATGCTTGTTTGGCGAATTTCTTGCTCTTTAATAGTCCCTTCTTGCGCATTATATACATCAATTGCGTTTTTTAGTGTAATTGTGGTTCGTATAATTTCCATTTTATATCTCTCTTGATAATAAAATAATACATAATATTGATGGCGTCAAGGAAAAGATGATATATATTTCTTTTAAAACCATTAAGTTTCTCAAAATTTTTAGCTCTATCGTTATTAACTGCCTAACGGTTTCTGCTCATTCTGGAGTAAGGCATGAAGAATGATTGTCCGCTGATAATCTATGATTTTAATTATTGGGAAAAGTGGTAATCTGGTCTGACGGGATCAGAGAGCCGATGGCAGGTTGAC
>WQXE01000164.1 GCA_009784995.1 Treponema sp.
ACATCAAATTGAAAACAAATCTTACGAAAAATATCTGTTAAATCAGACTAATTTTGACCAAAATTTGCCTCCTGAAATAAAAAGTCAGGCAATATTGGCAGTAAAAGACGAATATACATTTGATTTTATGGATCTTTCCGATGAACATTCTGAACGCCAGTTGGAATTGGCTCTGGTTAACAATGTTCGCGCATTCCTGCTTGAAATGGGTTCACAGTTTACCTTTATCGGAAATCAATACAAATTACAGATTGCGGATAAAGAGTACTTTATAGACCTTTTATTATATCATCGTGAATTACAGTGCCTTGTTGCCGTTGAACTCAAAATTGGCGAATTCCAGCCAGAATATAAAGGGAAAATGGAGTTTTACTTATCTCTTCTAAACGACAAAGTAAAATTACCTCATGAAAACGATGCTATTGGTATAATAATCTGTAAAGAGAAAGAGCGGATTATTGTTGAATATTCTTTAAAAACAAGCTCCATGCCGATAGGCGTATCGACGTATTCTACAACAGCAAATCTTCCAAAGGATTACAAGCGTCTTCTGCCAGATAGTAAAACTATTAGCCAGAAGCTTGATCTGTTTTTTAATGGGAAATAACAATATTGATAAGGACGTATTACAATGAACGAAAAACAATGGGCAGAAACAATAAAAGATTTTTTATCATCGCTTAACTTGTCAAAAAACATTAAAATTGAACCTCAATATCACAACCCTTTCGTGGTTAATTATTAGGAATTGGTGATAAAATGACAGTACTTGGTATAGAAACTTCCTGTGATGAATGCGCGGCAGCGGTTGTGCGGGATGGCGATAAAATACTTTCAAATATAGTTGCTACTCAAATTCCGTTTCACGCTCAATGGAACGGAGTTGTTCCCGAATTGGCAAGCCGCAAGCACATTGAATGGATATATACTGTAACAAAGGAAGCGATGGATAAAGCTAATTTAAATGTAAACGATATAAACGCTGTTGCTGTAACAAGCCAGCCTGGTTTATTCGGTTCTTTGCTTGTTGGTTTATGTTTCGCCAAAGCTTTCGCGTGGTCGCGTAATATTCCGTATATCGCTGTTGATCATATGCTCGCGCATTTATACGCGCCGCGGCTAATTACAGATAGTACAAACGAAAGACCAAATTATCCATTTTTAGGGCTTTTGGTTTCAGGCGGGCACACTATTATTTGCCGCGCGGATGATTTTGACGACATAACTGTGATGGGAACAACAATTGATGACGCTGTCGGCGAAGCTTTTGATAAAGTCGCGAAATATTATAATTTTGGATATCCTGGCGGAGCTGTAATCGATAAAATGGCGCGGGCGGGCAATAGTGGAGCTTTTCGTTTTCCAATGCCTTCGCTTCACAAAGGCGACCACCGATATGATGTTTCATATTCGGGACTTAAAAACGCGGTTATAAATCAGCTTGATATTTTTAAAAAAGAGCAGGTTTTTACAAACGAAGATATTGCCGCTTCTTTTCAAAAAACCGCTGTAGAAATCCTGCTGCGAGCTTTATTAAACGCGGCAGAAGATACGGGTCTAACTACAATTGTAGCGGGGGGTGGAGTCGCGGCAAATAGTTACCTTCGAGCCAGGCTTGCCGCGCAGCCGAACCTTCGTTGTATATTCCCGCCTCTTAATTTATGCGGTGATAACGCCGCGATGATAGCGGGTATTGGTTATCACTACCTAAAAAGGGGTGAAAAATCACCATTAAACTTGATCGCGTCATCCAGAGTAAGCGGTTTTAAGAAAAAATACCCATAAAATGAAGAAAATTAATAATAAACATTATTTCGTAATATAAACCATTGAAATATCTAAAAATCCCTGATAATATGTTAAATCGCTTCAATTAACAAATTTTATTATTATTTTTATCAGAAAGGGAGGGTTTTAATGTTGGACATCGGTCAAATCCACCGAAATGAATATGAGCTTGAACAATCATCTAATAATGAAGACCGATCCACTCAAACCATTGCTATTGGCGAAGCGCCAGGCAGAGTTCACTTTTTGGGTGAACTGGCTCCCTGTAAAAAAACAAGCCAAACAAACCAAATAAATCAAACTAAAAACGAACCAGAATCGGGATACTTCCTTTCCGCCGCGATTGACAAGTATATTCATGTGGCTGTAAGTATGCGAAAAGATAATTCTTTTCGGTTTTATGCCGCCGATTTAAACGAACGAAAAAGAAATACTCTTGTAAATCTTAAATTTAAACGCGAAGATCGATGGGCAAACTATTTAAAACCCGCGATACACCTTTTTACAAAGCTCGGTTACCCGATGAAGGGATTAAATTTTTCTTTTTGCGGTGATATTCCTCAGCAAATCGGACTCGCGTCATCAACAGCTATTGAGGTCGCGTCCGCCACAGCGCTAAGAAGTTTATTAAAAATTCAAATTAATGATTTGGACCTGGCTTACAAGTTAAAAGAAGCGCATAACGATATTTTTGGAAAATCTACGCCTCTCGCGGATTATATCGTAGCTCTTTGCGCTCGTAAAGATCAATTTTTAATTATCGATTCTATCGATACATCTGAAAGTGATGTAAGATTAATAAAATCTCCTTTTACCCGGTTCAGATTTTTAATTATTGATTCCCGTGTTCCTCGTTTTGGTATTGAAGGTGAGTTAAATTCCAGAAGATCAGACATTCTAAAAGGACTCCAGCTGCTTTCGCAAAAACGGCAGGGGACAAGTTTTAAAGATTTCGCGTCATCGGATTTGCTCGAAGTTTTGGGAAATTTCCCCGAACAGATAAGACGGCGCAGTATTCACATTGTTGATGAAATTCACAGGGTAAATGACGCGGCTGACGCGCTTGAACGAAGCGATCTCGCGTCGCTGGCTAAAATAATTTTTCACTCTCATGAAAGTCTGCGCGACCTTTACGAAATAAGCTGTCCCGAAGTTGACTGGCTTGTAAAAAGAGCTCAGGAAATTGAAGGCGCCGCTGGTTCAAGAATGACGGGGCTTGGGTTTGGCGGCTGTACTTACACAATAATTCGCAGTGAACTTGTTGATGAATATAAAAAACGTTTGGAAGATTACGAACGAATTTTTGGTTTTAGACCTGTAATTCATGAATTTAAACTGGCGGCAAAAGCAAGAGTAGTTCCTGTTAAAAAGAGGGTTTATGCTTAAAATATTACTTACTAATGATGATGGTATTACTTCTCCCGGTTTAAGATTGCTCGCTAAAGCTCTTCGCTGCGCGGGGCACAGGGTTTTTACTGTCGCTCCAAATAAAAACCGATCAGGATGTTCTCATTCAATTTTATTTTTAAATAAACCTCTTAAATTGGCGGAAATCGAAGAAGATACATGGTCTTGCTCTGGAACTCCGGTAGATTGCGTAATAAACGCTCTTTTGGGAGGAATTCCTGAAATCTGTATCGCTACAGAAGGAGCCGCTTTAAACATGGAAAGAGCGCCGGATTTAATTTTATCGGGGATTAACGCGGGCGCGAATTTGGGTACCGATATTGTTTATTCTGGAACCGCAGCGGCGGCGCGTCAGGGAAGTTTTTTTAATATTCCTTCAGTCGCGTTTTCTTTGGTTGAAGGCGGAAATTCAAGCTGGCAATGGGAATCTATTATTTCATATATAATCGAAAAACTTGTATTGATTATGGGGTATTGGAAAGCGGGCGCGTTTGTAAATGTCAACTTTCCGAACAATGAAAAAAAACCCGCCGCTCTTGTTTCTACTTTTCCTTCTACGCGTTATTATAATGATCGTATAGTAACATATACTTCTCCTGAAGGAGAAAAATTCTGTTTCGCGAAACCGGGTAAGGTAGAAAATATTCCGGAGGATGGTTCGGATTGGGCTGAGGTACTAAAGGGCAATGCCGCGTTTAGTATTATAATGTCCCAGCCTGTGGTAAATAAAGAATAATGTAGTTGTGATATAGTTAGTTATGGGAGGGAGAGCCAAAAAATGACAGCGCGACAAAACGGCAATACTGAATTAAGACCT
>WQXE01000165.1 GCA_009784995.1 Treponema sp.
AAATTACAAGCCGCAACCAGACGGCGAAGCTGTTCCAAATCCTTTATTGTAAAACCTGCTTCCTTTCCTTTCGCGAAAAACTGCAGCCAGTTTCCGGACTTTTCCCTATTAAAATACATCAAGAAATATATAAGAGCGAAAAGCGCGAAAGCAAACAATAGGAAACCAATCAATATTTTACCTCGTGAATAATTTCTTTAGATCCATTATAATACAGAAATAAAGTTATGGGTATATATATTGAAGCCCTGATCCTGTATATTCTCTTGTTTTTTTCGGGGACAGCCGTTCATTTTTACGGAATATCTTCTTCAGCCGCCGGATTTTCCGCGTCCGCGGAATTAATGAAAGTTTTCTTTTATACCATTCCGGCTCTTATGTTAATATGGTATTTGATTGTTAAAGCCAAAACTATAGAAATATGGATTATCAAACCAGGAAAAAAAGACTTTAAAGCGGCTTTTCTTACATATCCTTTTTTATTAATAACAGGTTCAATAATATCGTTTGTTTCATTGTATTTTAACGAACCTTCTGAAAAAATAATTTTAAATTCACCGTCGACCGGATTCGAATGGGTAATTTTGTGTTTATCGTTTGTTCTTTCCGCGTACCTTGAAGAAAGTTTTTTTCGCTTTTATATCATAACCAAAAGACAGGAATTAAACTTAACCGCTCCCGCGGCGTTATTTTTATCCGTAGTGTTATTTTCGGTTTGTCATATCGGAGCGGGTCCGTGGAGTTTTTTAAACGCCGTTTTATGCGGAGCGTTTTTTGGTTTTATTTTCCTTCGTTATAACTCATTCCACGGCATCGCCATCGCTCATTTTTTATATAATATAACATCGGTTTATTTAAATACACTTAATAATTAAAAAACTAAAATTGTAATCCAAAACAAAGCCAGGGTTTAAAATAACCTATATGAGAGTCAAAAAATATGTTTGAAAAATCAGCGCCGGCTTCCAATATAAAATTATCCACAATACGAAATCTGGCAGATAATCCAAAACCGGGCGCGAATTGATCTATATTAAAACTATTTCTTTTACGCGCGGATTCTCCAATTGTAATGGGATAGTCAAAACCAAATCTAAAACCTAAAGCGACTCTATTACCGGGCAGCCATTTTAAAACAAACAGGTTAGCTCCGGCTGAAAAAGAAAAAACTTCATACTTTTCCTGTTCTTCAGTTTCAATAGATAACGCGTTCATATAATGCGGCATGTGAAATTCATCTTCCATCGAAAAATGCGCGGTTGCTTCTATACCTACATAAAAACCATAAAATGTATGAAAAAGAAAACTCGCCCGCGCGCCGATACCCAATATCGCGGTAACGTTAATATATTCATTTCCATAAACAGTAAATAACGGAGACCATGATAAACCCGCGCTAAATATAACCGGTCCTAATGGCGGTAGATATGGTTCGCGCGGTAATCTTAAAACAAAATCATGATCAGGTTCAGGTTCCTGAACTAAAGTATGAGGTATAAACGGCTCATCTATCTGTTCAGGCTGCGGATCCGGTTCCGCGATATATTGAAACTCCGGTTCTGTATCCGGCAATGTTCCTGGGAATTCAGGTCTTGGAGCCGGAAGGATTTGAACATATTTCCACTCCGAACCGCGATAAGGTCTGTCTAAAATATCATAAGGGATTACCTGAATTCTATATTCACCGGGCGGCAGTGAAACTTCGATATAATGCTGATCTGTAAATTCAATTAAATGAGATACATATATTCCATTAATTTCTCTTTCAAAAACAACCTGATAACGCAAAGCGTTTTCGCCTCCTGTCCAGACAAAGCGCTGAATAAAACGAAACTCTCCGTTATCTGAAGAAATAAAATAACCAGGCATCTGCGCGAAAAGAAAAGACGAGGACAAACCCATAAATAATATAAATATAATTAAACAAAAACGGAGAAAATGATAATGATGTTTAAAAATATTTTTATTATTAATAACCATATAAAATTCCAGTATCTTCTATAAAAACAGGTCCTGGATATTCAAATTCAATAATTAGTTCGCTTTCGGTTATTACACCGCGTCTATTTATTACGTTGCCGCGTTCTATACTCACAGCTTCGACCTGCCAAACAAAATTTCCTCTATCCAAAAGTTGCAAATTATTTAATATATAACTGTTACTGTTTAATGTTGTTCTAATAATTTGCCGTCTGCCCGATTCAGTTTGTTGTGATAAAGTAAAAATATAAGAATTAGCTCCCTGTACCGGCTCCCATCTAAACAAGATAGAATCCAAAGATCTTAAATCTTCATGATCAAAACCAACTCCGCTTGTTGGATATAAACTCGAAGGAGCGGCTAATAATTCGGTAGTTGGAACAGGTTGTGGCGTTGGCGCAGGTTGCGGCGCGGGCTGCGGCGCCGGTGTCGGACGCGGCGTCGGCGCGGGCTGCGGTCTTGGTGTAGGCTGAGGCGCGGGTCTCGGCGCCGGCTGAGGTGTTATCGCCGCGACAAGCGTTGGTTCCGGAGCTCTTTCCACTACATTAAAGTTAGCGGGGATTATATCCGCGGGCACTTCAGGCGGCACTTCCATTGAAGGCGCTTGCGTTACAAGCCATTGCGATAAACTCGCGGGAGAACTAACAGGCTGCGCGTCGCTTTGTGTTACGCGAAAAAAACCTGTGGATGAATGGACAGTATTGTTGCTTAAAATAAGCGGCAAAACAGGCGTAACCCGCCAATACCATAAACCTTCTTCCAAATTTGAATCAGAAAAAAACGCCGCGTTACTGTTTTTTTGAATACGAAGATTATTAAAATCCGGCGAATCGCTTACTTCGATAATATATGAAACAGCGTCATCAACTTCTGTCCATTGAAAATTTAAAACAGGTGACTGATTTTGATATGTAAACAAACTGTTAGCGGCGGGACTTAAAAGCCGCGGACCCGCGATTTCCCGCGAAATACCGTCGACTCTTTGAAAAGAACTTTGTCCGCCTTCAGTTAAAGACGCGGTAAAAACAGCGCCCTGCGGCGGATTATATAATTGCCCGTTTAAATCCAGAGTTATTCTATCCGCTCCGGGTTCAGAAAAAAACGAAAGATTACCGTAACTCATTAAAATCATAAAACCATCACCGTCGGGAGAAGGAACAATACGTACTAATGTATTTTCTTCAAGGTCGATGCTGTTTCCTTTTATATGCAAAGTCGCGGCGGAAGAATCAGCGACACGAATTAAATCCCTGACATATACGGGAGATTCGCGGGCTAGCCTGTCCCACAATACGCGATCGCCCAATCGCCTTTGAACAATATTTTTTCTTACAACAACAGTGCCAACAGGTTCAACATTCTGTAAATTAAAAGTAAAATTCAGATCATGCCTGAACATATCAAAACTAATAACCGCAATCAGGAGTAATAATAAAATTATAATATAATCCAAAAGCCTAAACTTTTTTTTGGAATTATTAACAGCTTTATTTTCCATTATTATTTTGAACCCTCACCAATTTTATATTTTACTTCATCAGCGTCTAAATCCGCGGCTTCCAGTTTTGGAGGTTCTATACCAAGCAGCGAACGCACTTCATCAATCGTTTGCGGTCCTTTTGGCTCACCGTAGAAATTTATAACCGCGAATATTCGCACAGGTTTTTCTTTTCCTTTAACTGTTACCGAAGGCAATTCTTCAGTTACAAATTTATCTCCTACCAAATTCCAGGTATCTTCAGAAATAATTATGTCAACGCCAAGCGGTTTTGTAAGAGCTTCTATACGCGACGCGAGGTTAACAGGATCACCTATAACCGTATATTCCATGCGCATATCACTGCCAAGCTGACCCGCTGTAACAATACCGGAATTTAATCCGCATCCGATACGAATCATCGGGCTCGCGGGATCGCCCGGTTTGCGCGCCTTGTTTAAATAATAAAGCGATTTGCGCATCATTAAAGCGGCTTTAACTCCGTTAAACGCGTCTATACGCGGACTTCCCGCGGAATAAGCAGTTCCCCAG
>WQXE01000166.1 GCA_009784995.1 Treponema sp.
CATGTAAACCCGGAAGCGGGAACTTATTATCTTCTTATTAATCAGGAAAATAATTCTCATCCTGCTTTAAGAGATCCAAGAGTACGTAAAGCGCTTTCTATGGCAATTGACCGTGATGAATTAATCGATAATGTAATAAGAGGCGGACAGCTTCCCGCGTTATCGCTTGTTCCTCCGGGAATGGGTACTTATACACCTGCGGCAGGAAACGGTTTTAATTTAAATGAAGCGCGCAGACTTCTCGCCGAAGCGGGATACGCAAACGGACAAGGGCTTCCTACATTTGATTATCTTTACAATACAAGCGACGCTCACAGAATTATCGGCGAGTACTTACAGCAGGCATGGAGAAATAATCTTGGCGTAAATATAGATCTACGCAACATGGAATGGGGAACCTACCTTGACGCGAGAAACGAAAGACGATTCCAGATCGCGAGAGCGGGCTGGGTCGCGGACTATATTGATCCGCAGAACCTTCTTGACCTTTTAATAACAGATCTTGGAAACAATGACGGCAAATATTCAAACGCTGAATACGATCGATTAATCATGCAGGCAAATTCGATGTCTTACGGTCCTGAAAGAAACGCGATTATGCTTCAAGCCGAAGAAATCGGAATCACGCAAGATCAGGCTGTTATTCCAATTTATTTTTATGTTTCACAAAACATGATCGATTTAAACGTATGGCAGGGATGGTACTCGAATATATTGAACATCCATCCCTACGTTGGAATTAAAAAACGTTAATTTAAGGAAATTCTATGGGGCAATTTGTATTTAAAAGATTCATAAGTATTATTCCTACAATGTTAATAATAATCACAATTGGATTTTTTATAATACGCCTTGCCCCCGGAGGTCCTTTCGCGAGAGAAAAAGCTGTCCCTCAGGCTATCCTTGAAAATCTAATGACAAAATATCACATGGATGAACCTCTAATAAAACAGTATCTGCGTTTTATGGGCGGGGTTTTACAAGGTGATTTAGGTCCTTCTTTTACAAATAAAGATTTTACCGTAAATGAATTAATCGCGTTCAGTCTTCCCAATTCTATAATCCTGGGGTTAGCCTCTCTTATTCTTTCTTTAATTTTGGGAATAACTGCCGGAATAATTTCGGCGTTAAAGCAAAATAAATTAGCCGACTACACTGTAATGTCGTTAGCGGTAACAGGTATTTCCATTCCGACATTCGTGATCGGTCCTGTTCTTATGCTTATTTTCGCCGTAACTCTAAACTGGCTGCCAACTTCGGGTTGGATTGACGGACGGCACGGCATTAAAACAATGATCATGCCGGTAATCACTCTCGCGCTTCCTCAGTTCGCGTACATCGCCCGCCTAATGCGCGCGAGTATGTTGGAAACTTTACGTTCAGACTTTGTGCGCACCGCGCTCGCTAAAGGGCTTTCTATGCCTGTAATTATTTTTAAACATGTTTTAAAAGGCGCGTGTCTACCTGTTGTAAGTTATCTGGGACCTGCAATGGCTTTGGTAATTACTGGTTCTGTAGTTGTAGAAAAAATATTCGCTATCCCCGGGCTTGGTATGCACTTTGTGCGCTCGGCTATTAACCGCGATTATACAATGATCATGGGAACAGTAATTGTTTATTCGTTAATATTGGTAATATTAAATTTTATCGTAGATATTATTTATGGGTTTTTAGACCCAAGAATATCATACAAATGAGAATATTATGGCGTTGACACAAAAAAAAGCGGAAGCCGCGTTAAATGAGTTTGACAAGATCGTAAAACCGGTTTCTCTTTACGCTGACGCGTGGAAACGTCTTAAAAAAAATAAAATGGCTTTTGCCGGTCTTATAATTGTATTATTTTATTTTGTTTTATCGCTTGCCGCGCCGCTTTTACCTTTGTACCCTTATGAAAGACAGGAAATGAGACACATTTATCTACCTCCCTCGTTTGACACCGCGGGTAATGTAATGATCCGTGTTCAGGAAAATTATCTAACACGATTAATGACAGCGGAAGGAAGAACACAATACACAGAAAAAGAACAAAACGAACTGGACGCGATGAAACTTGACGCGTTAACCGATCCTGTTCACAAACGCGTTTATCTTTTTGGAACAGACATACTCGGACGCGATATTCTTTCACGCGCGATTTACGGCGGACGCATTTCACTTGGGATTGGTTTAGTTGGAACCATTACGGCATTATTAATTGGGATCGCGTGGGGCGCGATTGCGGGATACAACGGCGGGCGAATCGACAATGTGATGATGCGCATTGTAGACATTATTTACGGGCTTCCGTACATGATGGTAGTAATTGTTTTTATGGCGCTTTTTGGCGGGCGTAGTATTTATTTATTATTTGTCGCGATCGCGCTTGTTTCATGGCTTACAATTTCCCGCGTGGTACGAGGACAAATTATCAGTTTAAAAAATTCGGAGTTTATAGAAGCCGCGAAATCGATTGGAGCGGGCACGCCTCGCATTATCGCGAAACATCTTTTACCGAATACACTCGGAATTATTATTATTTATTCTACGCTTTCATTTCCGGGATTTATAATGTCGGAAAGTTTTCTTTCGTTTTTGGGGCTTGGCGTTTCCGCGCCAATGTCGTCATGGGGTTCTTTGATAGACGAAGGTGTAAAAAGCATGGAACTATACCCCTGGTTATTGATCGTGCCAGCGGCGATGATGACCGTCTTTCTCTTTGCCATGAACTTTTTGGGTGACGGGTTAAGAGACGCTTTTGATCCGCAGGGAAAAAACAGGACATAAAAGTTTTAAGGAAATTGTGTTGGAAAAATTATCGTTAACCGAAGAAAAAATTCTCGAAGTTAAAAACCTTAGAACTCATTTTTTTACAGACGAAGGAGTCGTTAAAGCCGTAGACGATGTTTCTTTTTCTCTTTGCAAAGGGGAAGTGCTTGGCATTGTAGGCGAGTCGGGCTCCGGAAAATCCGTAACAAATCTTTCTATTATAAATCTTATTCAATCGCCGCCGGGGAAAATTATTTCCGGCGAAGTTTTATATAACGGCGAAGATTTACTTAAAATGGATAAAAAAAAGCTGCGTCAAATTCGAGGCGATAAAATTTCGATGGTCTTTCAGGACCCTATGACAAGTTTAAATCCGTTTTTAAAAATCTCCACACAGATGATCGAAACAATTCAACTTCACCAAAAACTTAACCGCAAAGACGCCCGCGAACGCGCGATAGAAATGCTCACGCTGGCAGGAATTCCCGCGGCAGAAGAGCGAATCGACAATTATCCGCATCAGTTTTCCGGCGGTATGTGCCAGCGTGTTATGATCGCGATGGGTCTTTCGTGTAACCCCGAAATTTTAATAGCGGACGAACCTACAAGCGCGCTGGATGTTACCATTCAGGCGCAGATACTGGAACTAATGAAAGAACTTACGATTAAATTAAATACCGCGGTTATAATTATAACTCACTCACTTGGCGTTGTAGCGGGAATGTGCAACACGATAATCGTAATGTACGCGGGCAGAATTGTAGAAAGAGGTCTTACAGAAAATATTTTTGAAAACCCGATTCATCCGTACACAAAAGGTTTAATAGAATCAGTCCCCCGTCTTGATAAACAAAATTCCGGGCGTCTTTTTTCCATACCCGGTCAGCCGCCGAATGTAATCGATCTTCCCGAATGCTGTCCGTTTTTTCCGCGCTGCGATAAAAAAATCGACATTTGTAAAAAAGCGTATCCGCGGGAAAAAGAATATGACAAAGGGCATTTCGCGTCATGCTGGAGAGCCTCATGAGTAAAAATGAAAAATTACTGGAAGTAAAAGATCTATGTATGTATTTTCATACAGGTTATAAAGGAATTATAAAAAGACAAAAACAATTTATTTATGCAGTAGACGGTGTTTCCTTTTCGCTTGAAAAAGGAGAAACACTAGGACTTGTAGGAGAATC
>WQXE01000167.1 GCA_009784995.1 Treponema sp.
CAGCCGCAGCATTACGAAATGAAGCGGGATATAATACTACGGCAAAAGAGATTGAAGAGCAAATTGAAGTGAATTTCAGAAAAATATTTTTTTAACCACGAACCACACGAACTTATGAATAACAGTTAGATTTCGGAGTAAAAGTTAGTGTGGTTCGTGGTAAATAATTCTTAATTACCTATTAATTTTCTAACCCCTCAAGATTATACTCCGCCAATTTACGCAATAACGTTTTACGTCCTATGCCCAGCATGTCTGCGGCTTTGCTTTTGTTTCCTTTGCAGTGGGAAAGAGTTTCATGGATTATGATTTTTTCACATTCTTCCATATTTGAACCCAGCTTTATATTGATCCAGCTTTCATCATTAACAGAACGGAAAGCAGGCGGAAGATCGTCTACAGTTATCATACTTGACTGGCACATAACAACAGCGCTTTCGATACAGTTGCGCAGTTCGCGTATATTTCCCGGCCAATCGTAGGAATAAAGCCTTGAACGCGCTTTTTCGTGTATTGTTTCGACAGTTTTTCCGTTTTCCTGCGCGAATTCCTTTAAAAAAGCCGCGGTTAAAACGGGGATATCGTCTTTTCTTTCACGCAGCGGAGGTACGTTAATATTTACCACATTCAGGCGGAAATAAAGATCTTCGCGGAAATTGCCTTTTTCTATTTGTGTTTTTAAATCCTTGTTTGTAGCCGCGATTATACGCACATCAACTTCGATAGTTTTTTCGCCGCCTACTCTTTCAAATTTCTTTTCCTGTAAAACGCGTAAAAGTTTTATTTGAATATTTTGATCGATTTCCGCTATTTCGTCCAAAAACAGCGTTCCGCCGGACGCAAGTTCAAAACGGCCTTTGCGCTGCGTTAAAGCGCCGGTGAACGCGCCTTTTTCGTGTCCAAATAACTCACTTTCCAAAAGTGATGCGGAAAGAGCCGCACAATGAACTTTAATAAACGGTTTATCTTTTCTTGTTGAAAGTTCATGTATGGCATCCGCTACAAGTTCTTTACCAACGCCTGATTCGCCGGTAATCATAATAGTAGCTTTTGTTGACGCGACTTTATTTATTGTGTTGAAAATTTCGCGAATGTTTCGTGAATTTCCAATAATAGACTTGAATTGTTTTTTGCGCTCCAGCTCTTCTTCCATTCTGCGGTGCTGAAAATACAATACTCTTGCTTCAAGAGCGCGCTTTACCTTTAATGAAAGATGATCAAGATCGACAGGTTTTGAAAGAAAATCCCATGCGCCCATACGCATCGCAGAAACCGCTATATCTATTGTGCCGTGTCCAGTCAGAATTATTACCGGAAACCCCGGCGATTGGGTCAGAATACGTTTCATTAATTCTTCGCCGCTTAAACCTGGCATTTTTAAATCTGTAATAATTAAGTCAATGTCGCCTTTATTAAAAAGATTCCACCCTTCCTCGCCGTTTTCGGCGCATACTACATCATATCCGTCTGTGCGCAGATATTCCGCTAAACCTTCCCGGATATTTTTTTCATCATCAATTACAAGAATATGAAATGTCAATTTGACTCTCCTTTAACAGATTTGGTTTCTGGTTCTGATATATTATTATATGAAATCAGGCGCGTTTCTTTTTGCGGTACCGGAAGGATAATCCTGAAATCTGATCCTGTTCCCGGTTCGGAATCAACTGATATTTCTCCCTGATGTTCCTTTATTATTTTATATACTTGGGTAAGTCCCAAACCCGTTCCTGTTTCTTTTGTAGTAAAATAAGGTTCAAATATTTTTTCAAGGTTTTCTTTACTAATTCCAATTCCGGTATCACAAACCGATATTTTTATCTCGTTATCAGCAAAATTTGTAGCAATTGTCAATATTCCGCCCTCCGGCATCGCAGCTTTTGCATTTGTTACAAGGTTAAGCATAGCCTGTTTCATGTAATTTTCGTCCATTAGAATATCCGGAACATTTTCATCAAGTTCAAGCATGCAATATATTTTGGATTGTTCAAATTCCAAACCGACAAAATCCATAAGCTGATTAATTAATTTATTTATATCTCCTTTTCGCAATTCAAGATTCATAGGACGAACCGCAAAAAGAAAATCTACAACTATTCTGTTTAATCTGTCAATCTCTTCTTTTATTATATTAAAATATCTGTTATAATTATCAGAAAATGAATGGTTAGAAGATTCTGATGTTTGTTTTAAAAGGGATTTTTCCAAAAGCTGCAAATGTATAGAAATTGAACCCAGCGGATTTTTTATTTCGTGCGCTACGCCAGCCGCAAGGGTTGTAAGACTTGCAAGATTTTCCGCACGGCGAACGCGGGACTCTTCTTTTCGTTTTTCTGTAACATCTTCTATGTAAATCAAAGAGCCGTTTATCATTTTGTCCTGAACAAGCGGAACTACATTTATTAAAAGCTGCCTGTTTCCGCTTTTATTTGTTATATTTATTTCTTTTCCTGTTACTTTATATGTGTTTGTCAGAATTTCCCTTAAGCAAACCACAAGGTCTTCGTCCAGAATTGCCGACCAAATTTGAATGCCTTCATTGTAATCAATTGGCAGTAACCTTTGCGCGCACTTGTTAACAAGCACAAGATTGTATTGTTCATCACAAACAAGAATACCTACATCGATTGAATCTGATACTGTTTCCAGAAGGCTTATTTGATTTACGGCAGACACTAATAGCTCGCGGTGTTTTTCTATATCAAGTTTATCAAGTTTACTAAGCGCACGCCGGAAAAAATTAACCATTTTGCCCTGCTTTAATTGCTTTTTTAAGATTATAAAGCAAAGTTTCAAGTGCAATTGTTTCTTTAATATTTAATACTTCTACTGCGGTTACCGCTTCTCCTATATATTTTTTAAATATATCATTATAAACTATAAATTGCGGGTCTTGCGCATGACGTGTAACGGCGCATATTAATTCAAGGCATATTTTCATAAAACGCGAGAAGGAATCATTTTCAAAATTACCGCTGTGTATAAGGATATTTTTTATTACAACATCGCTTTTTACAGCGCGTTCCAGTTTTAAAGTTTCCGCCATTTGCGAATATCGATCCCCTAACATATTTAAAATAACCGGCATTTTTTGGGAGGATGTTCTTTTTATGGAAATAGCGATAATCCGCGCCATGGAAACAATAAACCATGCGGCGAGAGTTTCCATTTTTTCTGTACTTTGAGGAGCGAATGATTCCAAATAAGCGCTTAAAAGCGATTTTTGTTTTTCGTTAATGTTTTCAACTGTATCCTTGAATACAAGGCGTATTACTTCTTTTTCTTTTTCTATATCTCTTTTAAGGAAACGATACGGCCTTAACCGTGACAGAATAGTCGGCATAATTGCTTCCCGCCGTTTTGCGGTTAATACAATGCTTACAGAAGCAGGAGGTTCTTCCAGCAGTTTTAAAAGCGAATTACGCGCTTCTTCCCTCATGTTTTCGGAATTTTCTATTATTAATACCTTGTGTTTTCCGACAGGCGCAAGTCTGCACCATGTAGAAGCGCTTCTAATATGGCTTATCGGGATATTAGCGCTTAATCCTTCGTTTTCCAAAGCAAACGTTTCTTTGATTAATGATTCGCAAAGTTTTTCAAGCGGCTTTATGTCGCGCGATTCCTTATCGCAGTTTTCCGGTTTTAGCGACCATAATTCATTTAATTTTTCATCCAGTGACTGAATAGCGGATGATAACTTTGACATTTTTGGATCATCTTCCATCAGAACCGGAGAAAAACGAATTTGCAATTTACGAAGAGAACGAAAAAATAAAGTTTTAACGCTTGCAACTGAAGGATTACGCAGGAAAGCGCTGCTGCACGCCGCGATTTCCGCTGAAAAAGAACGGTTACCAAGAATTAAAAGATCATCATGCAATAGATAGCGATGGCGTTCACAG
>WQXE01000168.1 GCA_009784995.1 Treponema sp.
GCCGACCATAACTGTACTTGCTGTTCCTGTAAGCCAATGCACATGGCTGCGTCCTTCAAACGGGCTGTCTGTACTTTCTGTAAACTGTGAATATACATACGGTTCCATCAAACGGATTTCCGCGATGTCATTCTGCGCCGCGGGGCAGCTTTCAAGATAGTACTGTACCGCTTTTTCACCCCTTCCCATTAAAGCTTCGGCAAGAATTATCCAGCCCTGTGATTGCAGGAAGATACCGCCGTTTTCTTTTGTAGACGGGTTAAAGAGAAGCGCCAACGCGCCGTCAAATGCGTGTTTAACATAAGAAGGAGCCATAAGGCGAGCGCCGTATTTTGTGTTGAGTTCTTTGTGAACAAGGTCGAGAATCGCTTTACTTCGAGTTTCATCAGCGAAACCTGAAATTACCGCCCAGCTTTGCGGATTTAACCACATCGAAGCTTCGGGGTCGCCAGGTTTTCCTACGATCTCATCTTTTTCTGTGATACCGCGTACAAAACGATCCTTATTCCAGCAGCGTTCTTCTATTAATTTGCCAAAACGCGCTTTAAGGTCTGCCATTTTCGCTTCTGTTGTTGTGTCTTTTTTATGTTTTGAAAAACGAATCATAATTTCAAACGCGTAATAAAGCTGCATCGCTACGAATACTGATACGCCGCTTGCGCCTAAACGGAGGCAGTCGTTCCAGTCAGCGTGAAGCCCTGCCGGAAGTCCGTGAATGCCAAGGTTGTTCAGCGAAAACTCGATACCTCTAATAAGGTGATTAAATACTGTATCCTGTCCTTCATCGGCATAAGGAATAACTTCGTCTAATAAAGCGGTGTTGCCTGTTTCCGCTACATATTTCCATACAGTCGGGAAAAGCCAAAGAGCGTCGTCAGCGCGGTATGAAGGATGCCCTGTTGATTGACGGTATGAAGCGTCTTCGGGTTTATCTTCGTGACCGGGATTGTGGCTGTATTTTACCAGCGGCAGACATCCGCCGTGGTTTACCTGTCCTGAAATCATAAACTTGATTTGTTTAAGCGCCATGTCGGGATCAAGATGAATGATGCCTTGAATATCCTGCACTGTATCGCGGTAGCCGTAACCATTGCGCTCTCCGCAGTAAATTAAAGATGCCGCGCGTGACCAGATGAATGTAATAAAACACTGATAAGCGTTCCATGTATTGATCATGTTATCAAAATCAGCGTTAGGAGTCGCTACTTTAAGGTTTTCTAGTTTTTTATGCCAGTATGTTTTAAGTTCCGCGATTTCTTTGTCTGTTATCGAGACATTTTCGTATTTCGCTACAAGCTCTTTCGCTTGTTCTTCGCGTTTTTGTCCAAGAAGGAATACAAACTCTACGCTCTGCCCGGGTGCCAAATCAAATGTAGTGTGTAAAGCGCCGCAAGGATTTAAGTTGTAGTTGAGTGTGCCGCAAAGTTTACCGTTTTCTACAGAAACAGGGTTTCCGTATTCACGGTAATTACCAAGGAATTTCGCCTTGTCGCCGCAGTAACTCGAGATTTTCGCTCCGGCAAGACCGAACATGCGTGTTTCTACACGGCTTTGATTTACAGCGTTTAGGCAATTTTCGTTAATTGTTTGTAAAATGAATTTTTCCTTGAAATATGTTCGGGTAATAAACTGTGTATATTGAAGATTTACCTGATCCTGAGTATAAAAACTGTCGGTAGTAAACTCAGCGTAACCAAAACATGATAATTTGCGCGCTTTTGAACCTTTATTTACGACCTTCATCTTCCATACTTCGTATTCACAATCATTTGGAACATAATATGTGGCTTCAGAATGTATGTCTTTATAGTCGGCTTCGATTTGAGTATAACCTGTGCCATGACGGCAGATTGATTTATATTGATCGATAGGTTTACCTACAGGCTGCCAGGATGCGGACCAATAATCGTTATCTTCATCGTCTCTAATATAAATATATCTACCGGGTCTGTCCTGCTCGTTAAATCTGTAACGAAGCAATCTTCCCGCGGCGCCGCTTTTTACAAAGCTATATCCGCCGGCATTGCTCGAAATTATCGCGCCGTAGGCGGGTGAACCCAGATAATTCGCCCAGGGAGCAGGCGTATCAGGCCTGTCTATCACATATTCTCGTTTTTCAGGATCAAAATAACCATACTTCATAAAAACATCCTCCATTTTGCGCGGCTTTTTGCCGCGTATTTAAAAAATTATAAAGTATTATACATGATTTATGTATTTTTTACCAGTAAGTTTGAAAACATTGATAGATTACTGTATTATATGCATAATAAACCATGGATTTGGAACAGGAAGAGGCATTATATGAATTTCTCGAAAACGCGGCTGAGCCATTTTCATTAGAAGATATTACTGTCTATGTGCAGGCTTCGGGGCAAAAACCCAATAAAAAGCTCGCGATGGAAATTAACTCGTATCTTGACGCCAGAAAAATCGCGTTTAAGCAGGATAATCAATATTGGGTATCCCGCAGAACCTGTTTTGAATCGTCTGTATTCGCGATTACCCCATCAAGGCTGGAACTTTTAAACGGAATTTTTATTCCCGGGCACCGATGTATTCCTTTCGCCAATCCGCTTGTTCTGCCGCATCGTTATAAATTTTTTTGGAAGGGGGAACCGGTTCCTGTAACAACCACAGAAGCGCCGCCCGAAGATCTTTACCCCTATTATTGCATTTACGGAGAGGAATTCGCTCCTCAATATATAGCGAGGGAAAACCCCGCTAACGAAGACGCTTTTAACGCTGACCCTTACGAAGACCCGCCGGAAGTTTCGATAAATACCCTCGATATGCGCGTTGTTTACCGTGAAAGTTCTTTTGTGCCCGGTGATCGATTTATCGTGCGAATTTTAGACTGGAAAGAATGTCATTTTGAAATTGAAAGAGCGCCGAAAGAAAATTGGTCACACACAGAATTAGATGAATGGCATAAAATCGCCGAAAGCGGTTTTGAAGACAGTTTCGCTCTGCTCGGTCCCGGAGCGAGTACCGATGAGCAAATTGCTTTCGCGTTTTGGTTTGGCGGCAAACGCATGAGGCAAACTCCCGCTTATTCGCTGGAAGAATTTCTTTTTGAAAAAACCAACCGCGTGGATATTGTATCTTATGGTCTTGAAACGCGTTTTTGGTTCGCGGGCAAGGATATTCCCGACAATAAAAATTTACAAAATTATTCCATCCCGCCTGACAGAACATTTATAGAAGATCTATTGTACAAAAAAAATATTCCGATATCTGAATTTGTAATTCTTTCTTATATAAGGGACGCGTTTTATCGAAACGAAAAAGATATTGATAATGTTATTAATCGCTTGATTCCGCCTGTGGTTCATATCGAAGAAGCCGAGTGGGATATTATAGCCGATTATATTTCCGACAGTATGGATGATTTTTCCAAAGGTTATTCGCTGTTTTTGGATCAGGGAGCGGGACCAATCCGCCAGCGTGTCGCGGAATTGCACACGGCGGTTATAGAACTTTCTACCAAATTACAAAAGGGAGAATTAGAATCACAGACAGGATTCGCTACATGGCTTCCGCGCCATACTTTTATTGTGCTTTCGCAAATACAAGGACACGCCGCCGCTTTACTTGAAGACCTTGCCTTTGATGAATCTCCGTCGCAATCTGATATTACAGCGATGGATAATTCTCTGGATTCGATGATCGATACTTACTCGGATATAAAAGAATTAATTAATACCGCAATGGATAATTTCAGAAGAAGTAATCTTACCGTTATTCACGGCGGATCAGGATCCGGGCATTTACAGGGGCAATTGTGGCGGATGATACAAATTGGCATAACGGGGCTCGATGTCTGGCGCCGCGCGATTATTTCCCATGAATGTACAATGGAAGAACTTCATAAGTTAATACAA
>WQXE01000169.1 GCA_009784995.1 Treponema sp.
TATATCATCATATTCATTATAACTACTCACAAATATACCCCGGATTTAAAAATAAAATACCTATTGTAATAAGTCTATCAAAAGACCGCGTATTTCCTCAAGACGTGAAACAAGCTCTAATTGATACTTCTGATCTGTAAGAAGCCTGGCGGCAAGGTCTTCCAATTTTTTGTCAATTACCTGAATTTTTACATAACCCTTGAAATTATCAGCTGTCGGTGAATTGCGCGATCCTTTAAAACCCGCTTTATATTTGTTTTTTATTCCTTCTTCGTATCCAAGCGAATAATTATTTTGCACCACATAATTGATAAAATTACGAACCGCCTGTTTGTAACGCATTATTTCTTCCGGAAAGGGACGGCTTTTTAAAACATCACCTGTATCACGGACATCATCCATTAGTAAGTTTACTGTATCTTCTGAAACGGGAAGATTCTGTAAAGGACCCAGCTGATCTGCTGTTTTTCCTCTAAGGTTATCAAATAATCGAGAAAAATCAGTTTTTTCGCTTTTTCGGATACCCTTGTTTTTTTTCTCGTCTTTAACCTGGGCATAAGCCGCGGGATTCATGTAAAAAGAAGTATCTGTTCCGTCTACTTTAGCCATAAGTTCTTTGGAATACAGGCAATGCCGATTTTATTCCCTGCGCGTCACGGTATTCACTGACGGTTTTTGTCCAGCTTTCATCATCAATACATACCGAAACCTTACCGTTAATAAAACAGCCGTCATCCGCCTGAATACGGCGGGTAATAATATCGCCAATAACAATAGCGGTTGATAAAATTATCAAATGACCATCAGAAATAATATTTCCGTACATCACTCCGCCTAAAGTTATATTTGTTCCTGATACATTGCCTTTAATTCGGGCACGTTCACCAATAACTACTCTTCCTCTCGCTTTAACATCTCCGCGAATACTTCCGTCGACGCGTGTAAAACCACCTGAATCAATATTACCCGACAAACTGGTATTGGGACCTATTATAGTGTTGATTGAAAAATCGCTATACTTGTCTTGTGCCATAGGAAGTATTAACGTCCCTGTCTGGATAAATTGGATCGGATTGTTATGTATCTGTGCGGATCAACGACATCAGAACCGATATGAACTTCATAATGAAGATGGGGTCCTGTAGAAATACCGGTATTACCGATATAACTGATAACTTCTCCCTGTTGAACACGCTGACCAACTTGCACTCTGCTTAAAGTCTGTAAATGCGCGTAACGGGTATAATATCCGTGTTTATGTCTGATAATTATATAGTTGCCATAATCATAGGTATATTCCGCGGTTACAATCAGCCCGTCCGCTGTGGCAACTACAGGATCACCCGAACGATATGTCGCAATATCAATACCTCTGTGAATATGCCATTGACCATGTATCGGATGGATATTTTGACCAAAATACATTGTAATAAAACCCGCGGACTGACCTGACGCGTTTCTTACAGGCCATATACTTGGGATTTCGGTTAAAAGCGCGCTTTGTGAATCCAGAATACCGCCAATTTCCAGAATCGGTTCTATTGCCTGCGATAAATAGGTAGAAAGCTGTTTTATATCGTAAGCTTCGCGAATAAAACCTTCGGGTGTATCGTTAAGACCCATAAAAGTTATTAAATCGCCGGTTGTATTTTGATTAAGATTATTACTTGGATTTATTCCCAAGGTTCTAAAAACACTTGAAAGCGCGTTTTGAAAATTGCGCGCTTCTCTAAGAAGAAGCGCCGTTTCATCACGCATTTGATCAAGCGAAGCCTGAGTATCGCTTAAACGCCTGTCTTTATTGGAAGAACTGTATATATTGCTATTTAAAAATGAACCATACCAGAAAAACGCTCCGATTATGCCAAAAACTACAAGGAAAAAACAGGAAACTGATAAAATTGTAACATGAAGATTATAAACTCTTTTTTCGGAGTGAGGTACAAAAACTAATGTATAACGTCTTGTTAAAAATTTTCCAATAGTTCTAAAAATACCGAGGATAAAGCCGCCGATAGCGCCTGCTCCATCCTTCACTTTTTGGACAATTTTATTTTCTAGACGTTTGTATTCATGTACAGAGGCCATTTATACTCCCATTATACAATGTAAATATTTTATCAATAATCAGATATTATGTCAATTATAAAAACAGCTGATTGTTGTCATTATCGGTTGTATTTAGTGTATTTGTTAGTTATGATGCCTTTCTATGGTATTTGGTTCAAAATTGACAGTTTTCGCGGGGCTTAATGGCAGTGGAAAGACTACTATCGCGGTAAATACCGCTTTATTTTTGGCGAGACAACAAGAAAAACAACGATATGACGGCGTTTTACTTGCCGATTTGGACATTGTAAACCCCTATTTTCGCAGTAAAGACGCTGAAAAAGAGCTTTTGGAGGCAGGCATTGCGTTTGTTTCGTCAGAATACGCGGGATCAGGGTTGGAAGCGCCGGCTTTGCCAAGAGCTGTCGAACAAATCTTTTCATTTAACGGACATATTATACTCGATGTTGGCGGTGATGAAGCCGGGTCGACCGTTTTGGGAAGATATTCAAAAGAGATACTAGCTGTCGCGGACAGGCAATTTTACCTTGTTTTTAACCCGTACCGTTTGTTGACGCAGACTGTAACGGACACAAAAGACCTGTTACATGGCATCGAAATCGTTTCCCGTATTCCATTTACAGGCATTTTATATAACCCAAACCTGGGTGCCATAACCACCGCCGATGATGTACGCCGAAAGCTGCCGCTTGCGCACGAATTGGCACAAGATAGTAACCTGCCCCTTATCGCGACTTGTGTCCTGCGTGATTTGGCACCGCAATTACAAGATATAGAGAATTTATTTTGCTTGGACGCGGTGTTTTAATAGCTTTGCTATTTAACACTTTTACTCGGGTGAGCCGTGTAAAACTGTAATTTTTAGTAGTTTTACTCGGGTGAGCCGTGTAAAAGTATTGATTTTGCCTCAGATATACTTTATACTGTCTTTATGAGGGTATTATGGCAGAACTAATTGAAAGAAAGGTATATATTGACCAAATTAAAGGTTTTGTTGATACAGAACAGATTAAGGTTATTACAGGCATTCGCCGTTGCGGTAAATCAGAGGTCTTAAAACTTGTTAAACAGGAGATTCTTAAAAAAACAGACGAGGAACACATAATTTTTCTTAACTTTGAAGATTATGAACATGTTGATCTGTTAAATCCAAAAAATCTTCATGATTATATTACAAGTAAAATCAAAAATAATGAAAAATATTATGTATTTTTAGATGAAATACAAAAAGTTGAAGATTGGGAAAAAGTTGTTTCTTCTTTACGTTTGCGAAATACGGATATCTATATAACAGGTTCTAACGCGCAATTATTATCCGGCGAACTAGCGACCCTTATTGCAGGCAGATATGTTTCATTTGAAATTCATACACTGTCATTTGCCGAATTTTTACAATTCAGAAAAACCTGCTTACTAGAAAAAAGCGAATCCATTATTAATGATGAAGAAGAGATATATGAATATATTAAAATTGGCGGTTTCCCCTTGTTGTCAACCAAATGTTTTACGCAAGAAGAAGCAAGAAAAATTATTATCGACATTGAATCATCTGCTGTTCTTAAAGATGTTGTTGAACGCAATAAGATAAAAAATGTTCCTTTGCTCCAGCGGATTATTGCTTTTGTATACGACAATGTCGGAAACCTTATTTCACTGACAAAAATTGCAAACTACTTAAAGTCTAACGGCGGCGGCGCTGATTTTGAAACTATCAGCAGTTATATAGGATATTTAGAAAATGCCTGTATTATCAAAAAAGTTTCCCGCTATGATATTAAA
>WQXE01000170.1 GCA_009784995.1 Treponema sp.
ATCCGTTCAGCAAACCCGGCTTGAAAAAGAAAGAGGCATAATAAAAGATAATTATCAAAAAGCTCTTGATGACTATAAAAAAGAAATATCTAATCTTAATATTGATACACAGCGTTTTTCATCTCTGGTTAATCAGTATTTGGCTTAAGGGTGCGGCGTAATGTGGAATGACAACGGTTACGCGTATGCCAAAGCAAGCTGGATCATCGGTAAATCATTTTTAGGCAAAAGATTCTCCCAGCTTAAAGGACTGCATTCTTTAAACGATTTGGACAGGCTGTTATTTCCGGATGATTATAAGGAATTGCCCGGCAGAGAATTACTAACCTGTCTTGAAAAGCGGATTATGGAACGTTCTGTACGTCAGATTTTAAGGGTAATAAATTCTTATTCAGAACCGCCAAAATTAATAGTACGTATGTTAAAAGGTTTTGAGTACAATGATTTAAAAGAATGTCTTGCCTGCATTGTCGCCGGGAAAAGTGAAATCCCTGTAATTAGCGATATTGGCCGCTTTGGGAATGTCCATTTTAATATGTATCCAAACATCACGGCTATGTTAAGAAAAACTGAATTTGAATATTTGCTTTCGCGGGAACTAAAATCCATGTTGCCTGATATGGATTTAACTCCGCTGGAAATAAAACTCGATTGCCGGTTTTATCAGGGGTTAATAGAAAGCCTGCCTCAGTTATCTGACGAGGACAGGCAAACAGCATCCCGGATTTTAGCGGATGAAATATCGCTTTTTAACTGTATTATGGCTTTAAGGCTTCGTACTTATTATCATAAAAGTGAGGCGGAAACAGCCAAATACCTGATGGATTTTAAATTACACGGCAATATGTACAGGAGAAAATCGTCTCTTGCATCTTAAGCTTTAAGTTCTATTGATTTGCCTCTTGATGTACGCCAAAGCTGGCGCGGCTGGAGGTGGGAAAGATTTCTTAATCCGGAAGAAGCGTCTGTACATTGGGTTATTGATCCGCGGTATTTTCAAAACGCCGCTTTAAATTATTTGTATCATCTTAATTATCATAATTTTCACAGTTCGCCTATGTCTGTAAGCGCGATATTTTGTTTTATTAAACTGAAACAATACGAAGAAGAACTTCTTACAAGCATCGCGGAAGGATTATCTTTAGGTATGGAAAGCTCTGATGTATTCAGGCTTCTGGAGGTTTCCTGATGCTGCGTCCCCGTAAAATGAAATTTATCGAGCTTACAGTTTTTAAAAAAGATATGGACTCTGTAATAGAATATCTTGGCAAAAAAGCTATGGTGCAGTTTCCTGAATCAGAAGGTCTAATAGAAAACCATGAAACCGCGCGTATAAAAGAAATTATTCACAGATTATCTGATGCCGCAGAATATATAGACACTTATCACAGTAATAATGAATTAAATGATAATGTTGATGAGGTTTCAGTTCCCGCAATGGATACAGAAAAACTTACAAATACAATCTGTACAGGAATAGAAAATTTAAAAAACAGGGAAATAACCGCGATTCATGAAAGACAGCATATTCGTGAAACCATTAACGAAGCAAAAGCCTTTTCCAAAATGAATGTATCATTCTCGGATTTTGAGCATTTATCGTACCTTACATTAAGGATTGGCCGCCTTGATCAAAAAGGCGTGAATGAACTTAAGGAAGCTCTTGGAAATCGCTCTGTTATTATCCCATTAAATACTGATAATCTGATTTTGGCTGCATGTTCCAAAAAAGGGCGTTTTGCTCTTGATACGCAGCTTAAAAAAGTTTTTTTTGAACCTGTTAACATTCATGATAATTTCCGCGGAGTGCCGGCGGAAATGATGAAGAGCATGAAAGAACAGGTTAAAAACCTTGAATTGGATATTGAAAAAATAAAAAATGAAAGAGAACAATTAAATAAAACTTATTCAAAAGAAATTAATAAATTATTTTTATCCTGGAAAATGGCTCTTACAATTGAAGAAATTAAAGCCAGGTTTACAGCAACAGAAAGCCTTTATCATTTTTCCGGCTGGACTCCTTCGGATACAGTACCGTCGCTTGCAAGAGATCTTTCGGAAAAAACCGGAGGCAGGGTAGCGATTCATGTTTATTCACCGAATGAAGTAGCTTCGGTAAAAGCCAACAAAGAAAAGGTTCCGGTAGCGATGAAACATAATTCTTTTGTTAAAGGTTTTGAAAGCATTGTATTTTCCTACGGAGCGCCATTGTACGGAACAATTGATCCAACGCCTCTTGTTGCATTCTTTTTTACAATTATGTTCGGCATTATGTTCGGGGATGTAGGGCAGGGTTTTGTGCTCTTTTTGGCTGGTGTTATAATAGGCAAGTTCAAAAAAAAATATGTAAAACTGTCTAAATTTTCCATTCCTCTTATTTCTGTTGGTATTGCTTCCATGATTATGGGTTTACTGGCAGGAGCTGTTTTTACAAATGAAAAATTATTAATCGGCCCTACAAGAATTATTACATCCGCCATTACAGGTAATCCAATGGACAGAATCCTGCACATTCTTCCTTTAGCGGGGGAAGGCGGAAGTATTACAAAATTATTGTACTTTTTTGGATTCACGATAGCTATCGGTGTAATAATTAATTCATTGGGTCTTATAATAAATATTTTTAACCGGTGTATTCTTAAAAAATACCAGGCGGCATTTTTTTCCAAAACAGGGCTCGCCGGGCTTCTTTTATTCTGGTACGCGCTTTTTATTATAATTAAAATCCTGTTTGGCGGTAAATTTGAGATGTATGATTTCGCGGGGATTTTTATTCCGGTTTTCTTTATTTTCTTTGGTCCGATTATCTGGCGTATAATCTCCGGAGAAAGGCCGGTACTGGAAGCAGGTTTTCTTACTTTTGTAATGGAAGGGTTTGTAGAGATTATGGAAACATTCTCTACCTATTTTTCCAACACAATAAGTTTTTTACGCATAGGCGCATTTGCTCTTGCTCATGCTGTTTTTTCGTTTATCATATTTTATTTTACAGAACAGCTTGCTCATTCCGGTCCCGGAGGCACAATTTCCGCTGTTTTGATAATGATTATAGGAAACGTCATTATTATTGTGCTTGAAGGATTAATTGTAGCTATACAAGTGATCCGCTTGCAATACTATGAATTTTTTAATAAATTTTTAATTGAAACCGGCGTAGAGTTTGCACCGTTTCGATTCAGGAATAAGGAGTCTATATGAAAAAAGTTTTATTGTTATTGTGTATTATGCTGTTCTGCGGCGTTCTTTTCACAGGTTTATTCGCTCAGGAAGCGGAAGTAAATCAGGCAGCGGATCGAATTCTATCTTCCGCCCCGGTGAATGAGCAAACTTTAAAAGAAGAAAGTTCATCAGAGTCAATCGCAAGTTCGATTAAATACCTTGCCGCCGCTTTAGCTGTAGGTATTTCATGCATAGCAGGCGGAATTGCAGTTGGCAGAATTGGCTCCGCTGCAATGGGTGCCATGAGCGAAAACCCAGACTTATTCGGAAAAGCCCTGCCATATGCCGGTCTTGCCGAAGGAATCTGCCTTTGGGGTTTCCTTATCACTCTGTTAATATTATTTATTTAGGCGAATGGATTATTATTTTATTGGGGATGAAGAGCTTGTCGCGGCTTTCCGGTTTATCGGTATTGACGGGTTAGCTGTTAAAGACGCGGATGAAGCTGTTTCTGTGTTTAGAAAAATAACAGAAGGTTCAAATTATATAAATGAAGATGATTTACCGGATTCTATTCCCGATAAATGTGAGGTATTAATCCTTACAGAAGAAACTGCCGACTGGCTTGGAGATTTAATGATCAATTGGCAGCTTTCTGGTTCTTATCCTTTGCTTGTAGA
>WQXE01000171.1 GCA_009784995.1 Treponema sp.
CCTTATACCGCTTCATTATACAACGGGCTTGGACGGCTTTTTGAAATGGCATTCGGCGTTCCTTTTGAATATTGTATAATTGCTGTGGGAATCTTAACAGCGATATTTGTTGTCGCGGGCGGATACTTCGCAACCGCGGTTAACGATTGTATACAAGGTCTTGTTATGTTATTTGGTATTATGGCTGTAATAATAATTGCTTTAAATAGCCAGGGCGGTTTCGTAGAAGCAACAAAGACACTTTCACAGATTGATGGAACAGCCTCCGCGGAAGGACCGTTTTCCGCTAATCCGGGAGTATTTACATCGCTATTGGGTCCTAATCCTATAAACCTGTTAGGTGTAGTAATTCTTACATCATTAGGTGTATGGGGACTTCCTCAGATGGTAGCGCGTTTTTATTCAATAAAGAGTGAAACAATGATAACAAAAGGCGCAGTTGTTTCTACTATCTTCGCGGTTTTTGTTGCGGGCGGAAGTTACTTCCTTGGAAGTTTTGGACGCATATTCGCAACCAGCGCAGACGCTACTCTCGCAAGACCGGCAGGCGGTTTTGATTCTATCATCCCCGGTATTCTCGCTAGTTTTAACAGCGAAGCGATAATGGCTCTTATAATTGTTTTAGTTTTCGCGGCATCGATCTCAACATTGTCATCTTTGGTTATGGCTTCGTCATCAACTTTAACATTGGACTTTTTAAAAGGTCATATCATAAAAAATATGAGCGACAAAAAACAATTGATTATCATTCGTTTTTTAATTGTTGTATTTATCGCTTTATCTTCATTTATCGCGATTTCTCAGTATAACAGCAGTATTAATTTTATCGCGCAGCTTATGGGAATTTCGTGGGGAGCTTTAGCCGGAGCGTTTTTGGCTCCTTTCCTTTACGGACTTTACTGGAAAAAAGCAAGCAAAATTTCTGTCTGGTGCTGTTTTATTTTCAGCACAACTTTGATGATATTAAATATCTTTTTCAGAAGCTCATTTCCTTCGATATTACAATCGCCGATTAACGCTGGAGCGTTCTGTATGCTCGCGGGATTGGTTATCGTGCCGCTTGTAAGTTTAATCACAAAAGCGCCCAATAAAGAAGCTGTCGATAATTGTTTCTCATGTTATGAGCAAGAAGTCAGTGTAAAAGTCAAAAACGATTTAGGGAATTAATTGTTTACTCTTTCGACGTATTCCATGGTTTCGGTGTTGACAAGGATTCTTTCGTCTTGTTTGATAAAAAGCGGCACGCGCACCGTTAAGCCGGTTTCTGTTTTGATCGGTTTTGTCGCGCCTGTCGCTGTATCACCTTTTATATAGTTTTCGCTTTCGGCAACTGTAAACACAACTTTTGTAGGAATTTGAATGTCAATTATTTTACCTTCCCAAATAATTATTTGGTAGGAATTACCTTCCTGAAGATATAATTTTTTGTCAGGGTTTTCTTCGATAGAAACTTCGTATTGATCAAATGACTGGTTATCCATAAAGTGATAACTGTCCTGATCGGCGTATTGGTACTGCGCGTTGTGAATTTCTACCTGAGCGTCTTCAACTTCCTGCTGAGTAGGTATGGTAAGACTTAAAACAGAGCCGTCTTTTATGCTTTTCATTTTAATTCTGGCAACAGCGGTACCTTTGCCCGGTGTGTGAAATTCCCTGTCTACGACCAAATACGGCTGACCTTTCTGTAAAAGACAGCTACCTTTAACTATATCTCCGCCTCGAATCATATTATTCCTCGTATTATTTTTATTAGAAAAGTGTAGCAAAAAAAAGAATTAATGAAAAGGGTCTTATTTATAGATATAACTTACTAGTATCTTATTTCTAAAACAGGTATTATTTTTTAATAATGAACAACAAAAGTATTTACAGTGAATCAACTATATTCGCGTTCAGAAAAACAATATTTACGCCATTACTTCGCCCCGCGTTTAAAAAGGTAATACATTCTATATTTTTTAATTTTTTCTATAAACAGCATATTGCCGCCTTTTTACCAGGAAGAACTCCCGTTACCAAAGTTGATCACACGCTCGATGAAAAAATCCCTTTTATACCATCATGGATTACGATTTATATTGATTTTACGCAATTTTGGATAAGGATGATTTCATTTTTTATCCGTCGTCACAATAGAAAAGCATTTGTTCCAATCAGGGATTTTATTTATTCGATGGCGGATTTATACGCATTTGCCGCGGAAGTTTATACCAAAAACTTTTCAACAACAAAACGACCGTTTTACATTGGGCGTTCGCGGTTTTTACTGCTTCACACTTTAGACCCGCATCTTATGTGTATTCCGAGTCTTCATGTTATGGTTGTAATTCATTCATATTTGCAATTTATAGAACTTACAAAAATATTTAAAGAAGAAGAATTATTAAAAGAACAAATCGAAGTAATGAGGCAAGGCGCTCTCGCGATAACCGCGGCTATTTTATTTGTTAAACAGCACAGCGTTAACTGTATACCCGCGGCTCTTTACGCGATGACTAGTTTTACTCCAGACCTTTTTCCGCCGCAAGAAGCGCAAAAGTTTACAGAAATGCTTTTTTCTCCTGCGCCAAAAGCTGATATAGAAACCCGTAAAAATAAAGTACATCCTTGCGCCGCGCCGGAAATAAAAATACCTGAATCGGATCAGGCTGAAATAAAAGCGCATATCTTAAAACTCTATTTTCAGTTTCTAGAGGAAGGCAAAACTGCCAAACACTGGCGCGATCCATTGTTAAATTTTTTAAAGACTTACAACATTAGAAAATGATATTTTTTTATTTAATGAAGGAATTACAAAAGAAAACATTGTCTTTCCTTTAGCATTTGTTATGACAAAATCACCCATTGATATTATATCCATTCCAATAAGGACATCTGTTCCAGGAATATCACATATAGAAAACCGTTTACCGTACATTATAGTACCATTGGGAAGAATAAGAGTTGCCATTATTACATCAGTTGTTTTATTTTTTTTATATACATCGCTAACTAAACATTTATCTACAGGTTCGGCTTCTAATTGTTTAGATAACTCTGTTGAAATTACAGAATGGGTGGCGCCAGTATCCCAAATAGCATTAATTTTAAAACATTTTCCCTCTGCAGATTCTGACGATGAATATATTGTAACAGATGTTTCTATTTCCTTGACTATATGGGTAAATTCAAAATCATAGGCAAGATGTTCTTTAATATCAGTCATTTATCGTTCGCAGCCTTATGTATTCCTCATTTGGATCAACAGGTATATATTTTATACAAAAAGCACCCATTTTCATTGTTTTTTTTGCTTCGGCGAGAGCTTCTAAATCAGAATCATAAACTCCTAATATTTTATCTTTAACAATAAGCAGACGTTTTCCAAGATATTGAGCACGAAGAGATTCTCGATTATCCATATAAAATTGATGTTCTGCTTCTAACATAAACAACCTCTAGACAAATATACATTATTTACAGTTAAAAATCAATAAATTTACCAAAAAGAACTGGAAAAAAGATAATAACGGATGAATTAATCAAAGAAGAGTTCTCGCAAAGACGCAGAGTCGCTAAGGAGCAAAGAATAATTTAACCACAGAGTTTCTATGATTTAAATTATTGTTAAAAGTGATATTCTGGTCTGACGGGATCAGGGAGCCGGCGGGAGGTTTGATCCGTGATGTGAGGAAATCAGAA
>WQXE01000172.1 GCA_009784995.1 Treponema sp.
ACCATTTATGTTACACCACTCTGCCGCGATTTTATAAGTATTATATTTTTGCTCTTTTGTCAGAAGCCCTTCTTTGGTAGCCAGGAATTCCAGAAAAAGCGGATGGATAAGATATGCGTTGATATAACTGTCGCTGCGCACATAAGCGTTTTGTTTTTCCATTTCTATAATTAAATCTTCTTCTTCGCCTGCTAAAAGAGTTATTAAATTAACTGAAAGATGTCCGATAAGAGAAAGACGTATTAAAAAATTCTGTAAACGTTCTGTTATTCCATCCCAAATTTCTGTTTCCATAAGGCGGAAGATATTGCTCTTCATTGCAGTACGCAGATAACCTGTATAACCTGGCGCTTTTTTATATGATCTTGCGATTAAGTTAATTGCAAATGCCCAGCCTTCCGTATCCTGCATAATTTCGTAAATACTTTCAGTCTGAAAGGATATATTAATCCCTCTGAAATACATGGCAAGTTCACTTTCTATAAAGCGAAGATCATCTTCGCTCATGTTAAAAATATGCCCTCTTGATACAAGACCTGCCGTGTTTATACGCGGAGTAGATCGGGAAATTAAAAAAAGAGAGCTTCCCGGCAGCATATTAATAAACGCATGTTCCACAAAACGGATAACAGCAGGATTTTCGATGAAATGAAAATCGTCCATGACAATTATTCGTCTTTTTATTTCAAGATGATGACGCATTAAATCCGTATATTGATTGAGTTTGTCTATGGTATCGGGAAAACCGACTTTGTTAACAGCTATTGCGAAAGATTCGTTAGTCTGAGAAAGAGTATGGGTATAGTTCTCCCAAAAACGGGCTCCAACATTGTCGCGTTCGGAGAGCTGTATCCATGATGTTGTAGCATTGTAATATTGCGTAAAATCATGAACAGCGCTTGTTTTTCCGTAACCAGCTCCTGCACAAACAAGAACAAGGGGATGTTGAGCAGCCTGAATAAACAAGTTGTTTAAACGGAAGCGCTCAAAATGATAAAATGCACACAATTCACGACGTCCTTTTAGCACAGTTTCCATACTGTTACCTCCAGAAGCAGGAAAATTTATAGTACATTTACTTATAAAATTACAATTTTTTATTGTCAAGCGTTATTATAATAATTTTAAAACATTTTGTTTTATTTTTTAAAATATTCGAACAAGTATAATCTCGTCTTTTTTTAATCCTTCTTTATTTTTATCAATAATAGTATAACCGTCTGCATTTGTTAATGTAGAAATAATTCCTGCTTTTCCAAACATTGGCTGCGCTGAATATTGGCCATTTATTAATGTCAAAGATACAGGCAGACAAACAACTTTTCCCGGAGAACCGGGAACATTGCAGGAAATACGTGCGGATAAAGAATCAGGAACAGGGAAAGATATATTTGGTATTTGGAACAATTCATTTTTATCAACACTGCCAATAAGCAGTTCAAACACCATCATTGCGGAAACGGGATTGCCGGGTAATCCGACAAGGAGGGTTTTGCTTTTTTCATCCCAGCCAAGTAATGTTGGTTTTCCGGGTTTAACAGCAAGACCGTGAGTAAAAATACCAGGATTTGCAGCGCGTTCCATAATCTTTGCGGTAATATCTCTTAATCCCTGTGAACTTCCTCCGGAAATTATCACAATGTCACATGATACCATAAGTTCGTTAACTGCATTTATTAATTGTTCTTCGTCATCCGGTAAAACTTTAGTTGACATAATGTTAAACCCGTGTTTTTCGGCAAGCGCTTTTACCGTACCGCTGTTAATATCACGAATCTCACCTAACTTGGGCTCACATTCCGGCGCTACAAGTTCGTCTCCGGTTGATATAATACCAATCACAGGCATAGAAAACACTCTTACATCGGTTATTCCCGCCGCAGACAAAGCGCCGATTTCCTGGGCACGAATCCTTGTTCCGCTTTTTAACAGCAATTCTCCGTTTAAAAAATCTTCACCCTTTTCAATTATCCTCATTCCCGCTGCGACTGCTTCGTAAATAGCGACATTGTCATTATTATCTTCCAGTTGTTCAGTATATTCTATCATTACCATTGCATCCGCGCCGTCTGGCAGCATTCCGCCTGTCGGCACATAAGCGCATTCCCCGGGACCAATCGAAAAGCCGGCTGGTTTTCCCATAGAAACAGAGCCTTTATTCTTTAAATTAACGGGAATCGTTTCTCCTGCACCGGAAGTATCGCAGGCTTTTACTGCATAACCATCCACAGTTGAACGCGAGAAAGACGGAATATCGCAGGAAGCAAAAACATTGTCCGCAAGAATGCGGTTTTGTGTTTCACCTAACGGAAGTTTTTCGCTTCTGGGTATCCATGATTTTACATGCGCTTTAATTTTTTCGCGGGCTTGTTCAATTGTATCAACTTTAAAAAATTTCATTTGTTTTCCCTCACTGTACATATAGTTTAGCATATATGGGGTGGTTTTGAAAAGTCCGCGGATTAACGCAGATTAACGCGGATTTTCGTTGAAAAATTTTAAAAATAATCCGCGAAAAATCCGCGTTAATCCGCGGACTTTTATTATATATATCTATATAATAAACTAACGGAGGAAAACATGAATAAATTTTTAAATAAAATCGTTTGCGGACTTGCGGTTATTCTGCTTTTGACGACATATACCGCCTGCATAGGCAAAAAGGCGGACGGAACTGTAAACGCACAGGAAAATATCGCAGAAGCCAATTATGAAGATCTAAATCCAAGAGAATTGGCAAAGCGGGCTTTTGATTTTGTCATATTTGGCTTGTGGGAAGACGTTGAAAAAAGCGGGTTTGAAATTGAAATTAAAAACGATAACTCTGTTAGCTATTTCACCCACGCAAGACTCGACTCCTGGGAGGGAAAGCTAGCTAAAACAGATACATATAATTATCAATTTCATGTAACCGAACATTATATTTACAGGCTTGGAATGGAAGAAATGAATGAGATTTGGCATTTTACATACAACCCAGAAACAAAACAGCTTAGATACCATGACGGCACAAAAGAGTATCTTTTTACAAGACCGCCCAACAGACAGGTATCAGTTCACAAGGATTGGATTTTAGAAATGTACAGCTCTTACAATGTGTTTATTGATAATAATCAGGGCGCTTATGAAAGACTTGTTTTTTCATCATTTGTTCCTGTCAAAGATTTCCAGTTTATTAAAATTGGCCATAACGACGAACCGTTTTATTTATTTGTCGACGGCACATTGTACAGCGGTGAATTATTACCCGAAAAACCGCTCGCTGTGTCTTTGACAGAATTAAGCAGAATTCCGCAGCGGGGAGTATCTTTCAAAGACGAGAATAATATCAGGAGATATTTTTATATCGGAGAGAATACGATAGAAGATGATCATCACAGTTATTTTTTATCGGAGTTTGAACCACAGTATATATTACTTACAAGACATAATGAATAGTCAGCTTGCTGATAAATCAGCTTGCTGATAGTTCCCTAAAAACGTATTCAGTCTGCGCATCGCTTCGATAAGCGTGGCTTTATCAGGCAGGAAGACAATCCTGAAATGATCCGGCTCTTTCCAGTGAAAGCCGGTTCCGTGCACAAGAAGCAAGCGCTGATCGCGTAACAGGTCGAGCATAAATTTTTCGTCATTGGTAATGTTAAAGCGTTTAATG
>WQXE01000173.1 GCA_009784995.1 Treponema sp.
ATTGTGTAATCATGATAAGGAAACCAGCTTCTAAAAATTTCCGTATACGCTGTCCCTCTTGGCAGTCCTACCCTTACAGATAAAATTTCATTTATAGTAATATTGGGATGAGCCAGTTTTGAAATGAGAGCGAAATTATTTTTAGCGATTACAGTTCGCGGCCATAAAAAGCGCCCCTCTCTTTCGTTTGTACGAATTAATTCTGTCAGCATTGATACTTCGCCGCTTTCGAGCATTCGCGCCATATCCGTCCAGGGAATCATTTGATTATTTATATTGGCGATTTGAAAAGTAAGCCCCGTAAGATTTTCGATTTCATTCATCACGTCAAAAGCGATTCCCTGCCATTGTTTTTCCTGACTGTTAAAAAAACAAACAGGAAAATTATCAGTTTCCGCCGCGAACCTGACAACAGGAGACGATTGCATAAAAATTCTTTCTTCTTCAGTAAGCCGGGAAAAAAATTTATGCGTTAAATATTCGCGGTAACCCTGATTATACATACTTGTTAAAAAACGCAAACCGCCGCCGTAAATAACTTTTTGTATAACAGTAATAAAAGGTTCAAGTTCTTTTTTCCGCGTCGTCATGGAAACAGGGCTAAAAATCACAGGGAGAATTTCTTCTGAAACTACATCATGATCAGAATCGAAAGTTAAAGTCCGCTGCACAATAGCGCTTGTCATAAAATAAGTTTCCCGCGTTTTTTCTGTAAGCGTTAAATCTCCGGAAAAATCAATTTCCCCTGATTCAAGTCCGTAAACTAAATCGTCCCATTCGGAAATTACAGGAATAAATTGAATCCCGAAAAAACCTGTCAGCCATTGGCAAAACAACGCGGAAAAACCCCTAACGGTATTATCTAAAGAATAAAACGCTTCGGTACTGGGAGTCATGCCGTAGACAAATGAAATACCCTGTTTTTGAAATTCTTCTATCGCTCTGATTTCCGCGGCGGTAATTTCAGGAATATCCTGAAACCTCTCGTACGGATAAAGATTAAAAAATGAATTATTGGATGATTTATCTTCGGAAGGATTCGCGCAGGAAAATAATAAAAACGATATTAAGAGAAGGAAAAGCAGATATATCGTTCGATTTTCTACACGCATCAAAATCCTAATTAGTGGTAAAGGCTTTACAGTTTTTTATCACATCCAAAAGACTTTTTACCCTTTGCTGAACACGGTCAATCTGACCTTCAGTGATGTCATCACGGCATTTAGATAATTCTGTCATTGTATTTAAAAGAGTATCCTGAAGCGCCAGTACATTTTGAACTTTTTCGTGAACCAGTTTTTGCAGGTTGTCATTAAAACTGGTTAATTCGGTTGATTGTTTTTCCAGCTTCTTTTTTTGTTCTTCCATTAATAAATGCATTTCGACACGTTTGAGTAAAAGAGAAGGATGGAACGGCTTTGTAATATAATCAACCGCTCCAAGTGAAAGCCCCATAAGCTCCTCATTCGGTTCAGTTTTACCTGTAAGAAAAATAACAGGAATATCTTTTGTGGTTTGTTTAAATTTAAGTATCTTTATAATTTGATAACCGTCCACTTCCGGCATATCAATATCCAAAAGAATAATATCGGGAACATTGGCTTCCAAAAATTCAAAAAGCTTAACCGCGGACGGAGCTGTGGCAACCTTAAAATTAGCCGATAAAACATTCATTCCGCTTTGCAAGGTAGCGGGATTATCGTCAACCAAAACTACGAATTTCTTTTCATCAGGAGTTACTTCGTTCATATTGCTATAATAGTAGATTATTCACAATTTGTAAAGCATTATCATATTCAGCCATTAAAACCTCGTGTGATACTTTATCCAATGCCTCAATAATCCGCGAATTAAACGGTTTTTGGCTTAATTCTTCTATCAATTTATTAATATCAGAAGCGGGGGCTCCCGACTTTAACAGCGAAATTAAAGTTTGAAACAATGGCATATGGGATTCGATTTTTTCATTATTATTTTCCGAGTTTGATTTTGAATTATCATTATTAAAATAATTTTCTATATTATTTATAAGGTCATCCAATTGTTCAATAAACGCGGGAAGATTATCATTTTTAAATTTGACATCTGCCGATTTGCCGGCGTTTTCAAGCAAAGCCGCCATTTGTGATAATCGCGCGGCGCCGACAGTCGCCAAAGCGCTTTTAAAAGCGTGAATTTGTGTTGTAAATTCCCCGGAAATTGAGTCATTATTCATTTCGTTTTTTAATAACGGCAGATGAGACCGCGCGTCCTTGCATAAAATGGTTAGTACTTTGCGATAACCTTTTATTGTTCCGCCTGTCGCTGTTACACCTGAACTTATATCAACTCCCGGTATTTCGAATGTATGTATATCGATCTTTTGTTCGTCATTAATCGCGGCTTTTTTTTCTATTCCCTGAATCCATTGATTTAATACATCATCAAGATGAGTAATATTTATGGGTTTTGAAACAAAACCGTTAAATCCGTTTGCCATGAACATTTCGACATTACCGACAACCGCGTTCGCGGTTAAAGCGATTATTGGAACCCGTTCATTTTTCTTTTGTTCTTTTTCCCATTTGCGGATACACTCGACAGTTTCAACACCGTCCATACCCGGCATCATATGATCCATAAAAATTAAATCGTATTTTTTTCCCGATATTATTAAATCAACCGCTTCATGACCTGAAGACGCGGTATCAATCTGCAAACCATAAGGTTCCAAAAGTCCTTCCGCCACCTGCAAGTTAACAGGCATATCATCAACAACCAATATTTTTCCATTGGGCATCCATTTGCGTTCAATATTCATTCCCTTATTATCGCTGACATATAAAAATTTCCGCAAGTTTTCTGCGGTTTCATCACCTATTGATTCCACATTAAAAATATTTTGAATTAATTCAATTGTAAAAACAGAACCTTTGCCGTATTCGCTTTTAACAGTAATATTGCCGCCCATCATTTCCAAAAGTTTTTTTGTAATGGCAAGACCAAGCCCTGTTCCTTCGATCATGCGGTTCGCTTTAGTATCAAGCTGGGTATAATCAAAAAATATTCTTTCCATATCACTCTTGCGTATACCAAGACCTGTATCGCGGATTATAAAACGTAAAAGAACAGCTTTCGCGTTTTTATGAGCTTTTTCCCATGTTACTGAAAGCGTTACATTTCCTTCGTTTGTATACTTTATAGCGTTGGAAAGAACATTGTTTAAAATTTGTTTTACCCTAAGTTCGTCTCCGACTAATTTTGCCGGAAAATTACCGTTAATTTCCAAAATTAAATTAATTTTTTTTGAACCAATTCTAACCCTGTTAAGATTTATAGTATCATTAATAAAAGACGCGGTTTGGTATTCCGCCGCGACAAGTTCAAATCCTCCGGCTTCAATTTTTGATATATCCAAAATATCATTTATAATTCCAAGAAGCGTAGAACCTGACTGGTAAATTTGACTTATATTATTTTTACTTTTTTCTGACAGACTACCCTGAAGTTCAATTTCAGATAATCCGATAACCGCGTTAAGGGGGGTGCGTATTTCGTGGCTCATTCGGGCCAGGAAAGCAGATTTGGCAATGTTTGCGTTTTCCGCGACAATAACCGCTTCTTCAAGATCCTTTTGCAGCCTTACCTGTTCGCGGATCTGCCTGAGAATTTGC